>NZ_KI914902.1:149437-152845 GCF_000520575.1 Arthrobacter sp. I3 | reverse complement strand
CACCGACGGCGGGGCCGGCGCCATCGCCGCGATCGAGGAACGCGGCGGGCTCCGCGGTGCCGAGCTGGTGATCCTAAGTGATGTCACGACGCGTTATTCCGACGCCGTACGCGTGTTCGGGCCGCAGAAGGGAGCCGGGCCGGCCGCGGTTGAGCTGCTGACACACAGACTCGAGCTGCTCGCGGCGGAGTTCGCCCGGGACTACGGCCGCGATCCCCGTCTGGTGGACCGGACCGGCGCGGCGGGTGGCTTCTCCGGCGGAATGTGGGCCCGTTACGGCGCCCGCCTGGAGTCAGGGGCGGACTATGTCCTGGATTTGCTGGGCTTCGATGCGCAACTGGCTGCCAGCAGCGCGGTGGTGGTCGGCGAGGGCCGGCTGGATTCCCAGACCGGCCAGGGGAAGATCATCGGTGCCATCCTTGCCCGTGCCGGCACCACGCCGGTGTACGCGGTGGTGGGATCGGTGGATCCGGACCTCGGCGACTACGCAGACAGCTTTGCCCGCATCATCGTGGCCGGAGATCCGGCCACCATGCAGGCGGCGGGGGCGGAACTGGCCCGTGCGGCCGCGGCGGCTTCCCATGCTGCTGGCGCTGCTCCTGCCGCGCCTGCTCACCAGTGAGTCCCGGGACATGTCCTCCCTTGGCCCGTGACAGTGGACATACTCCCCTTGTGCCCATCCCGGACCTGAAGACTGGACATGTCCTCGCGGCCGGACGTGACCACTGGACATGTCCTCCCGCGGCCGCACGATTGGCTGAAAACTGGACATGTCCCCAAGCGGGAACTGGTGAAAACCAACTCGTGAAGCCCGGCCTAGCGGAGCTCGGTGGCGCGAAGCCTGAACCGGCTCGGAAGGAGTAGCCCGGCTCGAAAGTAGCTGCCCGAAAGTCCGGGCTCAGGAGGAGCGGTCCGGCGGCCGGGTCCCCCAAGGAGCCGGCCGCCGAACCAAACACTCCCACCCCCAAAGCTTGTCACAGGTTTGACAAAATTGTCACACGCCGCTCCGGGCCGTGCCGAGGCCCGTCGGTATTGTGGAATCCATGAATGACACGACGGCACCGCAGGATCCCGGGCACCGGAGCATATTCCTTGACAAGGCGCACCCCGCTGCCTGGCGCGCACTCAACGGGCTGGGCCTGAAAGCCAAGGAAGCCGCCACCGAGGCCGGGCTGGACGACACACTCATTGAGTTGCTCAATGTCCGCATTTCGCAGATCAACGGCTGCGCCTTTTGCCTGGACATGCACGTGGGCGATGCCGTCAAGAACGGCGAGTCGGCCCAGCGCCTGGCCGTCCTCCCCGCATGGCGCGACACCACTCTGTTCTCCGAAAAGGAACGCGCAGCCCTGACGCTGGCCGAGGCCATCACGACTATCTCTGATGCTCTTAGCCGCGACCACGAAGGCGCACAGGCCAGGCGGCACCTGACGGCCGAAGAATTTTCCGCCGTCAGCTGGCTGGCGATTACGATGAACGCGTTCAACCGAGTTTCCATCGTCAGCCAGCACCCGGTCCGCGACGCCCGCGGCTAACCCACCGTCCACTCCCGCCAGCCGCCCGCACCAGAACAACCGGTCGGCGGACAGGTGTCCGCGGCTAAGGCGCCGGCGGTGCGCGGCTGGCTAAGCAATGAGCCGTAGCCACAACTGGCGTGCAGTCGTAAGCTCGAAAAGTGGGGCGGAGCCGCGGTCACCGAGGGAGCACTGCCATGAGGTGGGTCAGGCCGGGTCACCCGGAGTACGACGAAACACGAAGACTCTTCAACGCGATGATCGACCGCCATCCGGCCGTCATTGCCCCGTGCGCCGACCCGGAAGGGGTGGTCGAGGCGTTGGCGTACGCGCGGACACACGGCCTCGAAGTCGCCGTCCGGGCCGGCGGCCATTCCGTAGCCGGCATGTCCATGAACGACGGCGGCCTCGTGATCGACGTTCGTCCGATGAAATCCGTGCGGGTGGACCCGGAGGCCCGCACTGCCACGGTGGGCGCGGGCCTCACCTGCGGCGAGTTTGACCGCGCCACCCAGGAATACGGCCTCGCCATCACGGGCGGGCGGGTCTCCACGACCGGGCTCGCGGGTTTCACGCTCGGGGGCGGGTCCGGCTGGCTCGAGCGCGCCTTCGGCTTCGCCTGCGACGACCTCGTCTCCGTGGATCTGGTCACCGCCACCGGAGAGCAGGTGACGGCCAGCGCCCACGAGAATCCCGAACTCTTCTGGGCCCTGCACGGCGGCGGCGGGAACTTCGGCGTCGCCACCTCGTTTACGTTCGGCCTGCATCAGTTGGGGCCAAGCGTGCATGCCGGGGTGCTGATGTGGCCCGGGGACGCAGCCCCGGAACTCAGCCGCGGATACCGGGACCTGGCCTCCGCGGCTCCCAACGAAGAGTCCGCCACCCTCATCTACGGGATTGCACCGGCGGAACCCTTCGTGCCCGCGGCCATGGTGGGCAAGATGGCGGTGTACGTCGTGTATGTCTTCGCCGGGGATGCCGAGGAAGGCAAAGAACATGCCAAGGCATACCGGGAACTGGGCCCTGTTGTGGACCTGGTGGAAGATACCGGCTACGCAGACTTCCAGTGCTCCCTGGACGACCCGCCGGGCAAGTACAACTACTGGAGCGCCGACTATCACGACGATCTCTCCGACGACGCCCTGGACGTCATCATCGACTCGGCCCGGAACCTCCCGGGACCAAGCTCCCAGCAACTGATCGCCCATTGGGGCGGGGCGGTGAACGGGCCGGCCGCCGCGGCCACCCCGCTGCTGAACCGGACCGCCAACTGGGTGAGCCACCCGTTCGGCCTGGGCGACACCCCGCAGGGCGGGCAGGACGCAAAGGCATGGGTCAAACGCTTCCGCAAGGACATCTCCCCCTATGCGACCGGGGGCGTCTGGCTGAACTTCATCGGCGACGAAGGCCAGGCCCGGATCCGCGCGGCCTACGGCGACGAAAACTACAAGCGGCTGGCAGAAGTGAAACGCGAGTTTGATCCCGGGAACGTGTTCCGCGGCAACCAGAACATCCGACCCGCCGTCGCGGTGTGACTACGACGACGGTGGCCCCGCCGTCGCGGTGTGACCACGACGGCGGCGCCCGCCCGGCGCCGGCCCGGTGCCTGCAGTCCGGGCCGGGGTCGGGGTCGGGGTCGGGGCTAGACTGCCACCATGGCCGTCTACGTCGATCCGCCGCTCTGGCCTGCCCACGGAACGCACTTTTCCCACCTGGTCTCGGACACGTCGCTCGCGGAACTGCACGCCTTCGCCGCTGCCGCCGGCATCCCCGGGCGAGCGTTCGACGGCGACCACTACGACGTCGCCGAGGCCCGGTACGAGGCCCTGGTGGCGGCCGGCGCCATCCCTGTGGAGGGCCGGGTCCTCGTCCGAAAGCTGATCGCCAGCGGGTT
>NZ_KI914902.1:148191-149337 GCF_000520575.1 Arthrobacter sp. I3 | reverse complement strand
CTGATCGCCAGCGGGTTGCGGATCCCGGCCCGACGGCGCGGCAAGGCCCTCCGGGTCCCGCTCCTGAACCGCTGGAACGAGGCGTTGCCGGGCCACGACGCCCTCTTCTTGGACCTGCTGGACCGCTGGGGCGAGGAACACCGGAAGTACCACGGCCGCACCCATCTGCTGGCGGTGCTGGAGGCCCTGGACCTGCTGTGCGATCCGGCCGATCCGCCCCGCACCGTACTGCTGGCCGCCTGGTTCCACGACGCCGTCTACCGCGGCGTGGCAGGCCAGGACGAGGAAGAGTCGGCGCGGCTGGCCGACGACCGGCTTCGGCATGCCGGTCTCCCGGCCGCCGAGGTGGACGAAGTGGTACGCCTGGTGCTGCTGACGGCAGACCACTGCCCGGAGCCCGGAGACGACGACGGCGCCTTGCTCAGCGACGCCGACCTCTCCGTCCTCGGCGGCGAACCGGAGGCCTACGCCCGCTACCTCACCGCCGTCAGGGAAGATTTCGCCCACATCGGCGACGCCGACTTCGCCGCCGGCCGCGCCGCCGTCGTCCGCCGGCTGCTCCAGCTCGAACCGCTCTTCCACACCGACCGTGGCCGGACACTGTGGCTGGCGCGGCAAGGCCCTCCGGGTCCCGCTCCTGAACCGCTGGAACGAGGCGTTGCCGGGCCACGACGCCCTCTTCTTGGACCTGCTGGACCGCTGGGGCGAGGAACACCGGAAGTACCACGGCCGCACCCATCTGCTGGCGGTGCTGGAGGCCCTGGACCTGCTGTGCGATCCGGCCGATCCGCCCCGCACCGTACTGCTGGCCGCCTGGTTCCACGACGCCGTCTACCGCGGCGTGGCAGGCCAGGACGAGGAAGAGTCGGCGCGGCTGGCCGACGACCGGCTTCGGCATGCCGGTCTCCCGGCCGCCGAGGTGGACGAAGTGGTACGCCTGGTGCTGCTGACGGCAGACCACTGCCCGGAGCCCGGAGACGACGACGGCGCCTTGCTCAGCGACGCCGACCTCTCCGTCCTCGGCGGCGAACCGGAGGCCTACGCCCGCTACCTCACCGCCGTCAGGGAAGATTTCGCCCACATCGGCGACGCCGACTTCGCCGCCGGCCGCGCCGCCGTCGTCCGCCGGCTGCTCCAGCTCGAACC
>NZ_KI914902.1:128856-148091 GCF_000520575.1 Arthrobacter sp. I3 | reverse complement strand
CCCGCCGGAACCTGCAGGGCGAACACGCGTGAGCGGTGTCCCGGCCTCCCACCGGCGGCCGGAGGCCGGCGGCTCAGGCAGCCACGCTGAGGTGATTCGCCAGCCGGTCGAACGACTCGCGCCACCCTTCGCCATGGCGGTCGCGGCTTTCCGCGGAATCGAACGGCCCCTGGGTGAAGGTCATCTGCGTGCCGCCGTCGATCTCCTCCAACCGGATCGTCACCTCGGTCTCGAAGCCGCGGGTGCCGTCCGGCCTGTCCCAGGCATGGGTGAACACGAACAGGTGCGGCGGCTCGACATCGGTATGCACCCCGCTCCACCAGAATTGCTGCCCGGTACTGTCCTGGATCATGCAGGCGCGGTACAGTCCGCCGACTTCGAGGTCCGCGTCGACGCTCTCACGCGGGACGTGGAAGCCGCGCGGACCCCACCACTGCGGAGCCTGGTCCGGGTCCGTCAAAGCCGACCACACGCCCTGGATCGGCGCCCTGAACTCGCGGACAATGACCAGCATGAGGTCCGTTTCGCCGTTTGCCGGTTGGCTCATGGTCCTCTCCCTCGGATTGCTTGAACTGACAGGTGAAGTGCCCCGGCCTGCTGGCTGCGCTGCCGCCGCCTAGCGCCGGCCGGGGCTGTAGGCGGTCACATACGGGGTGTTGCTCGGGATGATTTGTTTCCCGAGCGGCATCAGCGAGATGGGTATGAGCTTGAGATTGGCGATCGCCAGCGGAATGCCGATAATCGTGATGGCCATGGCGAAGGCCGTAACGACGTGTGCGATCGCGATCCAGATCCCGGCCACAAGCAGCCAGATGACATTTCCCACCAGGGTGAATATGCCGTTGCCGCCGGGCTTGTCCACCACCATGCGGCCGAACGGCCACAAGGCATAGGACGCGATGCGGAACGAGGCCAGGCCCCACGGAATGGTGACGACCAGCAGGCAGCAGACGACGCCGGCCAGGAAATATCCCAGGGCAAGCCACAGGCCGCCGAAGAGCAGCCAGATGATGTTCAGGAGAGTCTTCATGGATTAATTCTCGCCCGTAGGAGTGACATTCGGATCAGTGGTTTACCCGGAAAGATCCCTGATTTTCGCGCCCAACCCCGGACAGGTTTCCACGAGCCCGGTCCACGGGTGCCCGGCCGGGTTGGGCCCGCCTCGTCGGTGCTTAGGTATCGGCCTGTTTGACCATGGCGGCCTCAACGTTGATCTTGACCTTGTCGCTGACCAGCAGGCCGCCCGCTTCAAGGGCGGCGTTCCACGTCAGGCCGAATTCCTTCCGGCTGATGTCCGCCTCGGCACTGAATCCGGCCCGGGTGGCGCCGAAGGGGTCCACCGCCACGCCGGTGTACTCGACTTCGAGCTCCACCGGCTTGGTGACGCCACGGATTGTGAGCTCGCCGGTCAGCACATAGTCTTCCCCCTCACCCCGGATCCCGGTGGCGCGAAAAGTCATGTCGGGGAACTGCTCAACGTCGAAGAAGTCCGGGCCGCGGACGTGGCCGTCGCGGTTAGCGTCGCCCGAATCGAAGCTGGCGGTCTTGACCGTGGCGTGCAGGCTTGCGTCCGCCAGCGACTCGCGCACCCTTGCCTCGGCGGAGGCCTCGTTGAACCGGCCGCGGACCTTGCTGATGCCCGCGTGGCGGACGCTGAAACCGATTTCGCTGTGGGACATGTCCAATGTCCACACTCCGGGGGTCAAACCTTCGGGCAGAGTCACAACGGTCTCCTTCAAGCGGTGGCGGGCCTGTCCCGCCGGGGCGGTCGGGGTATTCCCCACTCTGCATGCTAACGAGGAAGCCCGCCCCGGGCTAGGTCCCACCGGCCCTGACGCGGGACACGCGGCACGCAACACGCCAGCGGCCACGCCGGGCGGCGGCGTCGCGCGGCGGCGGCGGGATTTCCGGCGGCGGATCCAGCTGTCCGGGGCCGAGGCGTTCTCTGGCCTTCGCTCCACGGCCGGGTTACTCTGGCCTATAAATGCCGGGCAATCACCGAATTTCGCAGAACTATTCACACAGTCCTGATCAACCAAATGATGTGAGGAATCGTGGCCAGGTCCCTGGGGAAACGTGGCAAGGCGGGTATCTGCGCTTGCTTGCTGAGCCTGGGTCTGTTGCTTTCCGCCTGCCAGCCCGGGCCGCCGGAACCCGCACCGCGCCCCAGCCCCGGCACGCCGTCGTCCCCCGCGCCGTCGTCCCCACCGACATCCACCGCACCGCCGTCGTCGTCTGCCGCGCCGTCAGCCGGGGAGCCCGTGCACTTCACCGCCCAAGGTGACATCGGCGTAGGCTCGGGCGCCAAGAAAGTGCTCGACGCCGTTGCCGGCCTCAAGCCCCACCTGAACCTGGCGCTGGGCGACTTCGCATACAAGGCCGGGCTCGAACAGGAGTTCTGCGACATGGTCACCGCCCGCCTCGGCGAGAACTTCCCGTACCAGTTGGTGACCGGAAACCACGAGAGTGACGGCCGGGATGGCGACATCGAGAAGTATGTCCAATGCCTGCCCAACAGGATGCCCGGCCTCCAGGGCGAATACGGCGTCCAATGGCGCCTCGATGTCCCCGAGCAGAATCCGGTTGTCCGCTTCATCATGGTTTCCCCCGGCATCGATTTCCGGGGCGGGGAGCCGCTCGACTACTCAAGGGACAGCGAACGCTGGCGCTGGACCGCGGACGCCATCGACGAGGCCAAATCGCAGAACATCCCCTGGACGGTGGTGGGCATGCATACCCCGTGCCTGAGCGTCGGCAACTACGACTGCCAGGCGGGGCAGGACTTCACGAACATGCTGATCGAAAAGCAGGTGGACCTGGTCCTGTCCGGCCACGACCACGTCTATCAGCGGACGCATCAACTGGCCACGGGCGGAGGCTGCGCGGAACTCGTTCCCGCTACCTTCGCCTCCGCATGCCTGGCCGATACCGATGACGCCATGGCCCAGGGCTCGGGGACCGTGTTCGCCACCGTCGGCGTTGGCGGCGTCGGACTCTACAACGTCCGGTCCGAGGACCCGGAGATGCGCTACTTCGCCAGCACATCCGGAAAGAACCAGGACCCGGCCTTTGGGACCCTGGACGTCATGGCGACGGCGGATGAACTTGCCGCCCGGTTCATTCCCGCCGACGGCTACAGCTTCTCGGATTCCTTTACACTCCGCCGGTAATCTGCTACGGCATTCGGGCTCAGGTGTGCGGCGGCGCATCCGACGGTAAGCCGCCGGACGCGCCCAAGACGGCTCAGGCCGGCACCCAGATGCTGACCCAGTCCAGGTAGACGTGGCCCTGGGTTTCCGGAGCCGGACACAGCGGCAGGCAGGATTCCGTCTGCAGGATGAAATGCATGGGCGTCGAGGGCACGTCCGTTGTGCTCGCGCCGATGGATCGTCCGTCAATGAAGAACTCAACGCGCCCGGGGGTCCACTCTGTCGTGGCCACATGCCAGTCCGTGGAAACTTTATTGGAAAAGAACTGTTCAAAACGCTTTGGATCCAAGGACATGAAATGGGCAGCTGCCGTCAGGATGGCTCCGAGGTCGCCTTCGGGAAAATCTATCTCCCCGTCCCGCGGCCAGATGCCACTATCCGGCCACAGGAGCCACGCCGTCTTGAAGCCAGGCATGGCATCCCCCCTGTACCGGACTGAGTAGCGGCCGTACAGCATGCTGTTGGCCCTCGGGGGATTCTTGCTGGCATTCGGAAATTTGGGGGTGGGCGCGGCACCCATGAAGACACCGTTTTCCGAATGCATGAACCAGTCCAGAACGCCGTTTTTGACGCTCAGGACTTTCGAGGGATAGTAGCCCGATTTTCCGCCGCTGACCTGCCCGTCCGTATCCGGTGTTCCGTCTTTGTATCCCGCACTCCACCGGTCCCGGTAAAGCGGCCCGGGAAAGGAGCCCAAGGGGACGTCACCGCCGGAGAAGTCCTCCACAAAGACGTTCCTCCATCCGGGCAGATCCCCCGACATGGCCGTGTCAGTGGTCCGGTCCGGAGGCGGTGCCGATGTCCGGGCAGGCCGGGACGCCGGCGCGCTCCCAGTCGCAGGGGCGGCAGTGGCGGTGCCACCTGCCGGCGGCTCAGTCGGCGCCACTGATTGGAGCCCGGGCTGGGCTCCTGTTCCGGCGTCGGTCGGCGGAGCCGCCGGCGACGCCGAAATGGACGTGAACAGCGGCCGCTCGCCCTGTGGAGCTGCATCCGTGCCGCACGCCGCCAGGGCCAGGACCATGACCATGGCGGGAACCGCCATGGTTCTGAAGGTCAGGAGACGCCGGCGACCTGCCGGCACGCGCCCCCAATGAACGGGTGTCCGCATCCGGCCAGTGTCGCATGGAGGCAACCGCCCATCAACAGTCTTGCCTCAAATTTAGTTGAAGGTTCCAGTTAATCCAAGGTTAATGCAAGGTGGCGAAACCAAACTTTAACCCTGGGGTATATCACTAAGTTGTCGACGACCGAACAGCGTAAGCATTGGGTCTATTTTCCGGTCGGAGGAGTCGGAAAGCGCTGTAGTTGCGACGAGCAGAATACGTCATTGAGTGGTGAGGCCAGTGTCCATCCCGAATCTCAAGCCGAACGTGCGCCCCCAAACGACGCCCCCGCCGGCAAATCCCTCGGTCAGCGTGGTGATCCCCACTTTGAACGAGGCAATGAACCTGCCGTGGGTGCTGCGGCGTATGCCTTCCTATGTGGATGAGGTGGTAATTGTTGACGGCCGTTCCCTGGACGGCACAGTGGAGGTGGCCCGGGCCTTGCGCCTGGACGTCGTGGTGGTGGCAGAGCCCCGCCCTGGCAAAGGCAACGCCGTGCGGGCCGGATTCGCCGCAGCCTCCGGCGACATCATCGTCATGCTCGACGGCGACGGCAGTATGGACCCCCAGGAGATCGGCTGGCTGGTGACTCCGCTCCAGCACGAATACGACTTCGTCAAGGGCTCCCGCTATGTGACGGGCGGCGGCTCAGACGATCTCACATGGCTGCGCAGCGGCGGAAACAAGATGCTCACCCGGCTCGCCAACACTGTCCTCCACAGCGACTACTCGGACCTGTGCTACGGCTACATCGCCCTGCGCCGTGAATGCGTTGACATTCTGGAGCTGGAGTCGGACGGGTTCGAGATCGAAACTGAACTGATTGTGCGGGCCTCAAGGGCGGGCCTGCGCATCGCCGAGGTGCCCAGCCACGAACTGTCCCGCATCTCGGGGCAGTCAAACCTGCATACCTTCCGGGACGGCTGGCGGGTCCTCCGCACCCTGGCCCGCGAGCGCGTGAGCTGGGAAGCCCCGACCGCCGGCGCCCGCCCCGAAGCCCTGCGTCGGGTCAAGTACAAGTACCCCAACGAGGTCTTCCCGCACGTTCCCACCGATCCCAGCAGCGTCCTGGGCGTACGGGCAGGCGAATAGGATGTCCGAGAACTCCAGCCTTCCGGAAGTATCCGTGGTCATTTGCTCCTACTCGGAGGATCGGTGGGACCGGCTGATCGGCGCCCTGGACTCGGTCCGCACCCAGACCTTCCCACCCAAGCAGACGATCGTCGTCGTGGACTACAACGTGGACTTGTACAAGCGCCTGATCTTTACCGTCCCGGATGCCGTAATTGTCGAGAACGCCGGACCCAAGGGTCTCTCCGGCGCCCGCAACACCGGAGCAGGCATCGCCAAGGCCGAGATCGTGGCCTTCCTCGATGACGATGCCGAAGCCGAGCCGGACTGGCTCGAACGGCTCGCGGCGATGTACGACGATCCCGACGTTCTGGCGGTCGGCGGCCGGGTGGAACCGCTCTGGGAAGCCGGACGGCCGGGCTACTTCGCCAACGAGCTCGACTGGATTGTCGGCTGCACGTACCGGGGAATGCCCAAAGTCGCCGCGGAGGTCCGCAACGTCATTGGCGCGAACATGTCCTTCCGCGCCAGCGTCCTGGAACGGGTCGGCGGTTTCAACACAACCCTGGGCCGCCAGGACGCCGTCCCGCTGGGCTGCGAAGAGACCGAACTGTGCATCCGCGCGGTGATCGGAGCTCCCGGATCCCGGGTGGTCTATGAGCCCGCGGCCCTGGTGCACCACCACGTTCCGGCCGAGCGCGGCACCGTGCGCTACATGCTGGCCCGGTCCTGGGGCGAGGGGATTTCCAAGGCACAGGTCAGCAGGGTGGTCGGCCACAAACGGGCACTTGGTCCCGAGCGGCGCTATGTCCGGCAGGTCCTGCCTCGTGCAGTGTTCGCCGGAGTCCGCGGCTGGCTCGGCGGCGGGGACCGCGCCGGGCTCGGCCGGGCCGCGGCCATCATCGCCGTGCTCGCGGCCACCGCGACCGGCTATGTGCGCGGCCGCCGGCTGCCTGCAGCGCCGTCGCCGGCCAAAGCGGCTGTTGTGACGCCGGAAGAGCCGTGGCGGGAAGTCAAATGAACCGCGCTGCGCCCTTCCCCTTAGACCGCCCGGTGCAGACGCACCCGGAACCACCTGACCGCAGGAACCCGACCCCAGAAAGCTTGGATCATGAGCCAACCTGAGCGCGACGTGAAACAGCCCATTGGCGCCTCTGCCGGAGCCTCCTTCGATGTCCACGGGATCGTGGGCATCGACGTGGAGGCGGGCACGCCAGGAGAACCGCAACTGCGGGACATGCTCGCCCCGTTCCTGGGGAATTCCACCGCGCCGCGGCGGATCACCATCGGCGCCAAGATATCGCCGGTTTCCAGCCAGTCGCACGCGGAGGATGCCTACCGGTTCACCGGGGAGTCCCTCTATATTCCAGCGGACCGCGTCCAGATCATCGAAACAAAGGACGGGTACCGGATCGAAGGCGCCGGTGAGCTCCTGACCTCTGTGATTCCGCTGCTGGACCGGCTGTGTGTCCAGGAGGAGACCGCCATGATCCATGCCGCCGTGGTGGACTTCCGCGGCTCCGGGGTTCTCCTGCCGGCCTGGGGAGGTGTTGGAAAGACCAGTACGGTGGCGAAGCTGGTGGCCATGCCCGATGTGCGGTTCATGGCCGACGACTGGGCCTTCATGGGCGCCGGCGGAATGCTCATGGGCTACGCCAAACCGATGTTCATCAAACCCCACCACCGCGCCATCTACCCGGACATGTTCCGGGGAACCCGCAAGCCCCTGGCCCCCGGATGGCTGACGACCCCTGTCGCCCATCTGGCCACGGCGGTCCATCCGGTCATTGTCCGCTATCCGAAAACAGCCGCGTTCACCCGGCGCTGGTCCCCCGAACACCGCATGGTGCAGCCGGAGCATGTTTTTGGGGCGCAGCGGATCTCGTCCGCGGCGCCGGCACAGCTGGCCATCTTCCTCGAGCGCTTCGACGGCGCGGACGCGCGGCTGGAAGCACGCAGCGCAGAGTGGATGACGTCCCGGGTCGTCGGCAACTTCCATTCGGAACTGCCCACGGTCTCGCGGCGCCTCGTCGAGGCCCTCGGCGCCACCAGCCTCGTCCCCCTGGAGGAGCATTTTGGCCAGAAGGCGGCCGTGGTGCGCCGGGCCCTGGAGGACGTTCCCTGCTGGCTGCTCCGGCTTCCCGTCGCTTGGTCGGCGGACCAGGCCTCTGACTTCATCGCGAATCTGGTTCGTTCAAAACTGGATGAGTGAGGCGAGGCCACGTGAGCGAACTGAAGGTGTCGGTTGTTGTTCCGGCGCGCAATGCCGCAGCCTGGCTGGGCGAGTGCCTGGAGTCGATCCGCAGCCAACACCCGTACGAAATGATCGTGGTCGATGGCTGCTCGACGGATGACACTGTCGAAATCGCCCGCGACTGCGGGGCGACTGTCATCTCCGATGAAGGACGCGGCCTGCCTGCCGCACGGATGCTCGGCGCCCGCAGTGCCACCGGCGACGTTGTCGCCCTGATCGACGCCGACGTCGTCCTTCCGCCGAAGAGCCTGTCCCGGCTGCTGACCGAATTCGAGGCCGGCGGCTACGACGGCCTGCAATTCGGGCTGGCCAGCGAAGCCGACGGCCCCGGCTATTGGGGGGCTGCGCTGGCCTGGCACCACAACCACAGCCGGGTGCGCAAGTGGTTTGGCGTCAGCGCCACGCTGATGCGCCGCGACGTGCTGCTCGACGTCGGGTTCGACGACGACTTCCGCTCCGGGGAAGATGTGGAGCTGAGAATCCGGCTGGAGCAGGCCGGGTTCAAGCTCGGCGTCTCCGACTCGGTGGTGGTCAGGCACCGGTTCGACGACACGTTCGACTACGCCCGCGACCAATGGCTCCAGGACGGGGCCGGGATGGCCCGGACTGTCCGCAAGCACACGGGCCGCGCCGGCTGGCTCGTGATGCTGCCACTGCTGGCCACCGTTCGGGGGGTCGGCATGTCCCTGGTCCGGGCACCCCGCTTCCTGCCGTACTGGATGGGCTTCCTGCTCTACAACTACCGCGCCATGGCCGGCGAGCTCCTGCGGCCGGCCCACAAACCGATCTCGGTCGGCGGGAACGCTGCCTGGCTGGCCGCCGCGAGGATTGCCCCCATGGTGACGGGCTTCCTGTTCTGGGCACTCGCGGCCCTCGTGCTCCCGCCGGAGCAAATAGGTCTGGGGTCCGCGGTGGTCGCAGCCGCGCTCCTGACCGTGCAGCTGGGGATGCTCGGCGTCGGGCCTGCCACGCTGACGCTGCTGCCCGCGGAAACTGACGGCGGCCGGCGCCTCATCGCCACCGGCCTGCTTACCGTGGCGACATGCTCCCTGCTGGGCGCAGGCCTGCTGGTTGCCGTCACCTCGTGGCTCGGCACAGGCGTGGGCGAGGCCTGGGCCGACCCCCTGGTCACGGTTCTTTTCCTGGCCACGGCACTGCTCGCCGCCAGCGCCTACCAGCTCGACCACGTGGGCGTAGCCCAGGAACGGGCCGACCGCACCCTGGTCCGGAGCCTCGCACAGTCCCTCGTCCAGCTCCTCTTCCTGGCCGTCGCGCTGGCCGCCGGGCTCCGTGACCTGGCCGTGATTGTGGCCGCCGTTGCCGCCGGCGCCCTGGCCAGTGTCCTCGTGGGGCTGCGCCAGCTGGCCCGGGCCCACGTGTCCCCGGACTGGAAGCACGGCTTCCGGCCTCGGCCGGCCCTCAATCTCCTGAAGCCAGGGCTTCCCAACCACGCCCTCACGCTCGCCGACCGCGCGCCCGGCTACCTGCTCCCGCTCATCGTTGCAGCTACCCTGGGCCCGGCGTCGACTGCCGCCTGGTATGTGGTCTGGATGATGGCCTCGGCAGTGTTCTTCGTGCCGCAGTCCGCCGGGTTTACCCTGCAAACGGCCCTCGCGGGTTCACGGGCGCGGCCGGGCCTCCTCGCCTCCGCGTTACGGGCCAGCTTTATGCTGACTCTCGTGGCCGGGCTGATACTGCTGTTGGCTGGCCCCCTGCTTCTGGGCTTCCTCGGGCCGGATTACGCGTCCGCGTGGGTCCTCATTCCTGTACTCGTCCCGGCACTCCTCCTGAGTTGCGTGACCCAGGTCTACTACGGGCTGTGCCGGGCCCAACGGCGGCTTTTCGAATCCACGATAGTCGCCACTCTGGCCGCCATCCTGGTCGTGGCACCCGCCGCGGCCGTGGCGCAGCAATATGGCCTCACCGGGGTCTCAGTCCTATGGGCCGTTGCCCAAGCGGCTGCTTGCCTGATGGCCACTTGGCGCCTGATCACCCTGACCCGGATGAAGCCCGCCTCCACCGCAGGCGAGATTCCTTCAGCGGCGCGCCACCAGCCGACCTGAATCGAGAAATGATGACACACGAAACGGCAACAAGCCTCCCGGTGCGCAGCGCCCACCGGCATGAGGCGCATGCGCACGTCGGCGGTGCTAAGCCGCCCACCCACCGCAACCTCGGACTCACGCCGTCGTGGCACATCGGTGCCCTGGCCGCGGCAGCCGCGGCCGCGCTCGCCCTCGGCGTGTGGAGCATGAACCAGGTCAATCCCTTTCAGATCGGCGGGGCGGGGCTGATTGATGCCCTCCCGCCGGCCTATTTCGTTGCGCTCGCGCTCAGCCTCGCCGGATTTGTCGCCTCGCTGAGCCTCCGCCGTCTGGTACCGGCACTTCTGACCTGGCAGCTCCTGGTCACAGTGGTTCTCCTCGACGGTGCTGACCCCATCATTCATGGCCTGCCCCGGCTCGAGGCCAGCTTCCGGCATCTGGGCATTGCGGACACAATTAGCCAATCGGGCCAGCTGGATCCGACCCTGGACGCGTACTTCAACTGGCCAGGATTCTTCAACGTGCTGGGAATGCTCTCCGGGGCGACGGGCGCCAAGGATCTTTTCGGGATCGCAACGTGGGCGCCGGTGGGCGTCAACATCCTCCTGCTCGCACCGCTGCTGGCCCTGGCCCGGCGGTTGACGGCAAATCCGCGCCAGGCGTGGGCGGCTGTCTGGATCTTTTACGTGGCCAGCTGGATTGGACAGGACTACCTGTCACCACAGGCCTATTCGTTCCTCCTCCTGCTCACACTGATTGCCTGCCTGCTCAGCGTCTTCGGCGGTTGGGCCTGGCCCACGGAGCGCACCCGCTTCTCCCGGTGGCTTGCCCGCAGTGTCAGCAAACTGGACAGCTCGGTCCCGCGGTATGGCGCCGCGGAACCGCACCGGGCGGACACGGCGATTCTCGTGGTGGTCTGCGCGCTGATCCTGCTTGCCATGACGGCTTCACACCAGCTCAGCCCCTTCGCCGCGATCCCCATCCTGGCCGCGCTCCTGCTGACCGGACGTCTCCGGCTGCGCTTCTTGCCGGTCCTGGCCGTGGTCCTGCCCGTCGGCTGGCTGCTCTTTGCGGCTTCCACATTTGTGGAGGGGCATTTCGGCCAGCTGCTCGGCTCGCTCGGTGACATCGGTGCGAACAGCCTCGGCGCGCTGAGCAACAGGGTCTCAGGCAGCGACGCCCACATGTTCGTGGTCTACACGCGCATGGCCGAGGTTGCGCTGGTCTGGGTGCTCGCCGTTGCCGGCGCCATAGTGGGCTACCGGCGGAAGGCACCGTGGCTGGCGGCCGCGGCCGCGGCGCTGGCGCCGCTGGTCCTGATTCCCCTCCAGCCCTATGGCGGTGAACTGCTTCTGCGCCTGTACCTCTTCAGCCTTCCGTTCGCCGTCTGCCTGGCGGTGCTGCCACTGATGTCAGACAGTGCCGCGGGGCTGAGCCTGCGCCGGGCCCTAGCGCTGCTGCTGATGGGCGCGGTACTCGCTACAGCCACTGTCGTCTCCCGTTACGGAAATGACGGCATGGAAAGCTTCAACGACGACGAAATCGCCTTAGTGAACCACCTCTATGCGACTGCGCCCACCGGTTCCGTCCTCATTGAGGCAGTTCGCAACACCCCGTGGAGATACCAGCACTACGCGGACTACGACTACCGGGCGCTCGTTGCTGCCGAGCCCATTCCCAACGCCGCGCCGCTCAGCTGTGACGCGGCCAACCAGATCGCCCACAAAGCGGGCGCGTACCTCATCGTTACCGAAAGCCAGCAGGAGGCAGCCGAACTTCGCGGTTCGACTCCCACCGGCGACCTTCAACGTTTTACCGCCACATGCGCCACGAGTCCGGGCTGGACAAAGGTTTTCGAAAACGCAGGCGGCGTGATTTTTCACATCGAAGGAGTTAGCAATGGCAACTGAACGCAGCTACGTGAGCTATGCGACGGCAGCCGTCGCCGTAGCAGCCATACCGCTCTCGTTTGTCGGCCCCGAGGGCCTGCGCCTGGCGGTGATAGGCCTGCTGATGCTGGCCGGGCCTGGAACGGCGCTGGTGCTGTTCCTCCGCTTCGACCCCCCGCGCTCAGCCCAGGCCACCGGCGCGCTTCCCCTCAGCGTCGCCATCGCAATCGCCTTCAGCCTCGCGATGTCCACCCTCGTGGCGACGGCGATGATCTACGCACGTCTCTGGTCACCGCCGGCGGCTGTATGCCTCCTGTCGGCCCTGACGCTCGTATTCCTGGGCCTTGAGCTCAAGCGGCCAAAGCGTGCCCTGGTGCGTGCGAAATGATCATCTTCCTGACGGGGCTGGCCACCATGACGGCCCTCGTGAGCTGCGATGTGCTCCGCGTGTTGCAGCCGGACAAGGCACTCCCGCGCGCCGTGGTGATCACCACGGCAGCCCTGCTGGCCATAGTCGGCGTCGCGGTGGTCATGCAATTGGTGCATCTGGCGCAGCTGGCATGACCGAAACCGCCCGCCCGGTGCCGCAGCACCGGGCGGACATCAACAAGTCGAACCAATCACGGAAAGTACCTTCAATGAGAAAACTTAGATCACTCAGCATGGTTGGGACGCTCGGAATGCTCGTAGCCGGTTCCCTTGTCTTCGGTTCCGCCCAGGCTGCCACCGCAGCAACCTGCAGCCCCGCACCGACAAACTCCTATCCCGGCACCGTTGTGCTCGCCACGGGTTTTGAGGCCAGCGGCTGGTGCGGCCTCGTTCCCAAGGTGTCCGGCACCGGCACCGCAACTATTACGACCTCGCTAAAGCATTCCGGCGCCCGTTCAGCCAAGCTCCACGTGACCACGGATTCCGGTTCGCTCGCCAACCTTTCCTCCCCGGCGTTCAGCTCGGGGACCAAGACCTCGTACGCAGACGGCTGGTTCAAGATCACCGTGGCCGGCGTTTCCGGCAATGACGTCCCGTACTTCCGCTTCTTCTCCGGCTCCACGCGCGTTGCGGACATCTACCGCTACAACAGCAACGGGCAGTTGTGGCTCCGGGTCACGTCACCGACTGGCACCTTTGTCTACACGAAGCTGATCTCCGGAAGCATCACGCTGGGCGACTGGCATCATGTGTCCATGCGGGTGACCGCCAACGGCAGCGCGTCAACCATCCAGGTGTGGTTCGACGGCGTGCAGCGATACAGCAGCACGAGCGTCAAGATGCTCGGGAGCAGCCTGAGCAAGGTTCAGCTCGGGGCTGAGCACAACCGGCAAAAGGGCGACGAATACATCGATGACGTCGTCATCAAACGCTCCTAGCCCCCTCTGATGGTCCGCGGGCGGCCCAGCCTCATTCAGGCGCCTTGGCCGCCCGCACGAAATTTCCGATCTTGGCCAAGTCCTTGATGCCGCGCGCCGACTCGACGCCGGAGGACACATCGACGCCCCACGCCCCGGCCTCCGCCGCTGCCCGGGCAACGTTGGCGGGATCCAGACCGCCGGCGAGCAGCCACTTGCGTCCGGTCAGGGCCTTGGCCCGGATCGAGCCGTAGTCCCAGGCCTCGCCTGAGCCTGGCACGGCGGCGTCGATCAGGAGCAAATCCTCGCCCCAGTCATCGAAGGCCTCCGCGGCGGCGGACATGGTGACGGCCCTGATGAGTTTCATCCCGGCGTCGTGCACTGTCCGGACGTCGGCGGGTGAGCGGTCGCCGTGCAGCTGGACCCAGACCAGGCCGGCCTCACGGGCGACGGCGACTGCGTCGGCGGCCGGTTCGTGCCGGAACACCCCCACCGCGGGCACCCCGTCCGGGACGTGGGCGAGGAGGTTCCTGACCTGTTCCGGCGTGACCTCCCGGGGGCTGCGGGTCAGGACTAAGCCGACGGCGTCCGCGCCGGCGCCGGCCGCGACGCGGACGGCATCCGGGGTGCTCAGGCCGCACACTTTGACAAACATTCGGGCTCCTTCTGCGCGCTTCCTGCCTCCGACGTTAGCAAGGCCGGACCCCCGCCGCCGACTTTGCGTCGGCACGGGCGTGCGCAGCGCCGCCGCCGACTTTGCGTCGGCACGGGCGTGAGCAGCGCCGCCGGCGTCCCGGCGG
This sequence comes from Arthrobacter sp. I3, assembly GCF_000520575.1. Taxonomy (NCBI): domain Bacteria; kingdom Bacillati; phylum Actinomycetota; class Actinomycetes; order Micrococcales; family Micrococcaceae; genus Arthrobacter; species Arthrobacter sp. I3. Next base: position 134,374 of record NZ_KI914902.1, on the reverse strand, counting down.
CGTCGGTGCGAGCGCCGTCCCCGGAAACGGGCCGATAGGCTGAGGCCATGGAGATCATCCGCTATGCCGAGCTCAAAGCCCACCCCTGGCGCAACGGCGGCGGGGTGACGCGCGAAGTGGCGCGCCATCCACGGACCCCGTCCATGCAGACCGCCCTGCAGACCGCCCCGCAAGATACAGGGCAGGACAACGCCTGGGACTGGCGCGTCAGCATTGCCGAAGTCTCGAAGGCGGGCCCCTTCTCCGCCTACGCCGGGATGGACCGTGTACTGACAGTGATTGACGGCGACTTGCTGCTGCTGAGCGTGGACGGGGCCGAGCACCCGCTGGAGAAGTACCGGCCGTTCCGGTTCTCCGGCGACGCGGACTCGGCGGGGGCACTGCCCACCGGCGACGTCCGGGACCTGAACGTCATCACCCGCAACGGCGCCTTCAAGGGCTACACCTCCATCATCGAGCTGTCCAAGAAGCGCGCCCATCCGGTGTTCGCAGGCCAAATCGGCATCCTCCTGCAGGGGCAGGGAACGGCCAGCCCGGGGACTGCCGGCAGCCTTCCCACCGGGCCGGCCGCCGTCGCCGCGCCGGAGCCGGAGCGCGTCGAGCTGAACCGTTACGACGCCGTCGTCGGCGCCGATACCGCGACGCCGGAAATCCTGGGCCGCGGATTCCTGGCTGTCATCTCGGTCGACCCTGCGGAACCCGGCACCGTATAGCGCTGTCCGCCTACACCCGGGCGCCGCTGACACGCACCGAGTCCCCGGACAGCCGCTGCGCGAGCCAGATCGGGACGATCGAGACCACGATCAGCACGACCGCCACGACATTGACCACGGGCGCCTGGTTCGGACGGAAGAGGTTCTGCAGGATCCAGATCGGCAGCGTGGTCTCGCCGGCCCCGATCGTGAACGTGGTAACGATGATCTCGTCGAAGCTCAGCGCGAAGGCCAGCAGGCCGCCGGCCAGCAGCGCGGAGCGGAGCTGGGGGAAAGTCACCAGGCCGAACGTGGTGAAAACACCGGCGCCGAGGTCGGCAGAGGCTTCCTCGAGGCCGGCGCTGGTGCGGCGGAGCCGTGCAATGGCGTTATTGAACACCGTCACCATGCAGAACGTGGCGTGGGCGATCACCACCGTCCACAGGCTCAGCGGGACGCCCAGGATAGTAGTGAACATGTTGTTCAGCGCGATGCCCGTGACAACCCCGGGCAACGCGATGGGCAGGATGACCAGGAGGTTGATGACGTCGCGGCCGAAGAACTCATAGCGCTGCAATGAGATCGCCAGCAGCGTCCCCAGCACCAGCGAAATGATGGTCGAAACGACCGCCACCCACAGGGAGGACACGACCGCCTCCCTGACGCCGGGCGAGTCAAAGGCCTTGCCCCACCATTCCAGCGTGAAGCCCTTGGGCGGCCAGCCGAAAGTCCGGTCCGCGTTGAACGAGTTCACCACCACCAGCAGCAGCGGTGTGTAGATGAACAAAAACACCAGCGCCGTGACAATGCCCAGGACCACCTTGGCGCTACGGGAAAGTCTCATGATGCTCCTCGCATTACAGGCTGTTCAGGGCGCCGGTGCGGCGGACGACGAAAAGGTAGAACATGATGATGGCGATCGGCACGAGCGATACCGCGGCGGCGAACGGCAGGTTGTTGGCCGCTCCGACGTTGGCGTAAATCACGGTGCCCAGCATCTGGGTGGTCCCGCCGACGATCTGCGCAGTGATGTAGTCGCCCAGGGACAGGGAGAACGTGAAGATCGTGCCCGCGATGATGGAGGGGACCAGCAGCGGAAGCATGACCAGGCGCATGGTGGTGAGCGGCTTCGCGCCCAGGTCCCCGGAGGCCTCCAGCAGGGAGTCGGGCACCCGGTCAAAGCCCGCGTAGATCGGCAGGATCATGTACGGCAGCCAGATGTAGGACAGGGTCAGGATGACGGCGGTTTCGCCGTAGCCCGGCGAGGACAGCCCGATCGGGGCCCCCAGCCACTCCAGCAACCCACCCTCGGACAGGACATTCCGCCAGGCGTAGGCCTTGACCAGGTAGCTTGCCCACAGCGGCATCAGCACGGCCACCACGAGCAGTTTCTCCCAGCGGGCGGGAGCGACCTTGGCGATGAAGAACGCGATGGGCAGTGCCAGGATCATGTCAATCACGGTGACTGCCACGGCGATCCACAATGTCCGCAGGGTGATCCGCTGATACACCGGATCGGTCAGGACCGTGACGATGTTTTCCGTGGTCCAGACCGTGGACACCTCTCCGGTGAAGGTGTCCACGGTCCAGAACGCGGTGATAAGCAGTGCCGCCAAAGCGGCGATGTACACCAGCACCAGCCAGCCCGCCGGGGCGGTGAGCAGGGCCGCCAGCCTCAGCCGGGGCGAGCGGTGCAGCAACGCCGAGAAGGCGTTGGTTTTCGCCCGTGGCACGGCCCCGGCATCGCCGGGCGCCCCGGGCGGCAGCTGTTGCGCATGAAGTGCCATCTCGCCTTAATCTCTGCCGGCCCCGGGGCCGGCTCGTTGTTGCGGGTTTGGTGCGGCAGAGCCGGAATCAGCCCTTGATTTCCGTCCAGGCCTTGGTCCATTCCGAATAGTCGGTGCACTTGACGTCCTTGCGGCCATCGAGGCACTCGGCCACCGGTGTGGTCCAGAACCAGATCTTGTCGGCGTAGGCCGCATCACCTGAGTGGTACGTCTGGCAGTGGTTGGGATCCTTAGTCAGCTCGCAGGCTTTCGCGTTGGCAGGCGATTCGCCAAAGTACTCCGCCACCTGGGCGTTCGCCTTGGGGCTGGCGATGTAGTCGAGCCACTTGTAGGCGCAGTTCGGGTTCTTGGTCTTGGAGCCGATCATCCAGGTGTCCGACCAGCCGGTGGCGCCCTCGTCGGGGACGAGGGTTGCGACCTTGGCGCCGTCTGCCGTCGCGATGTTGGCCCCCACCTGCCAGGTGGTGCCGACCACGGTGCTCCCGGACGTAAAGGCCTGGACCTCCTTGACGACGTCGCTCCAGTACTCGCCGATGTGCGTGCGCTGCTGCTTGAGCAGGTCAACGGCCGCGGTCAGCTGGTCCTTGTCGAGGGCATAGGGGTTCTTGATGCCGAGGTCCGGCTTATGGGCCATGAGGTACATGGCGGCATCGGCGATGTAGATGGGCGAGTCGTAGGCCGTGACCTTGCCGGTGTTCTTGGCGGCGTCGTCAAACACCGCGCTCCAGGAGGCGGGCGCCGGGGTGACCTTGTCCGTGGAGTACATCAGCAGGTTGGCGCCCCAGCCGTGGGGCATTCCGTAGTTGACGCCGTTGACGGTGTTCCAGGCTTTGTCCTTCAGGAACGGGTAGATGTCCGGGTAGTTCTTCAGCAGGCTCATGTTGACCGGTTGCACGTCCTGGCCGGCGATCAGGCGCAGTGATGCATCCCCGGAGGCCGAGATAACGTCGTACTGCCCCGTGCGCATGAGCGTCACGGCCTCGTCCGAGGTGCCGAACGGCTTGAAGCTGACCTTGCACTGGGTTTCCTGTTCGAACGGATGCACCCAGTCGACGGCCGGGTCGTTGCTGCCATCCTCGACGTAGCCGGGCCATCCGAGGATGGACACCTGGCCTTCACCGGTGCCGATCTCGGTCTTGACCGGCTGCGCCGACTGTGCAGAACCCGATCCGCCGCTGGTTCCGCAGGCTGACAGCGCGAGGGCTGCGGCTGCAACCACCCCGACTACGAGGGAGGCCTTAGTTCCTGGTGCCATGATCCGTACCTTTCGCTGTGGAAAAACTCTGGACTGGAACGCTGCGCCGCGGCACGGACGGCAACCCCGCCCGACATGGCCCGGCGTCAGGTAGTGCCGGGGACCGGAAGCCAAACGACGGCGTCGTCGTCCCAGCTGACTGTGACGGGCCCGTTCACCAGATCGGTGTCGCTGCCGGGCAGCTTTTCCGGAACGAGCGCGACGACGCCAGGTCCGCCGTCGAGCTGCACCCGCACCTGGGTGGCGTGCCCGACGTATACGAACGACGTCACTGTCCCGGGCCGGGAGGTGGTGCCGGAACGGCGCTCCGGTTCGCCGGTCCAGGCGACGCGCAGCCGCTCTGGACGGACGCACAGCGGCTCCGGCCGGCCATAGATGGCCTGGGCCTGGCCGGCGTCGAAAATGTTGGAGGTGCCGACGAAGTTGGCCACGAAGATACCGCCCGGGCGCTCGTAAATTTCGTGCGCGGTGCCGATCTGTTCGATGCCGCCGTTGTTGAACACACCGATCCTGTCGCTCATGGTCAGGGCCTCCTCCTGGTCGTGGGTGACGAAGATGAAGGTGATACCCAGCGAGCGCTGCAATTCCTTGAGTTCGACCTGCATCTGCTGCCGGAGCTTGAGGTCCAGGGCACCGAGCGGCTCGTCCAGGAGGAGGACCTTGGGCTCGACCACCAGCGCCCGGGCCAGGGCAACGCGCTGCCGCTGGCCGCCGGAGAGCTGGGCGGGTTTGCGGCCGAGGAACTTCCCGAGCTGGACGCGGTCCAAGGCTTCCCTGGCCCGCTCCCGCCGCTGGTTCCCGTGCATGCCGCGCACCCGCAGCCCATAGGCGACGTTGTCCACCAGGGACATGTGCGGGAACAGCGCGTAGTCCTGAAATACGGTGTTGACGTCCCGCTGGAAGGGCGCCATGGCCGTGACGTCCTTGCCCTCGAGTTCGATAGTTCCGGACGTCGGCAGCTCGAAGCCGGCGATCAGGCGCAGGACCGTCGTCTTGCCGGAGCCGGACGGGCCAAGCATGGAGAAGAATTCCCCGTGGCGGATGTCCAGGTCCACGCCATTTACCGCGACGGTGTCCCCGAAGACCTTGGTGAGCTTACGCAGACGGATCGCCGGAACCTCTTCGTTTCCGGTCGAGGTGCCGGCGGCCAGTGTTTCGGTCATGGGGTGCGCCTTACTCCGTTGCCGGATCGTCCACAGGAACCACGCAGCCGAATGTGATCCAGTCCACACAGGGCTGCTGGGCCAAATGCTATTACTCCATAGGTTTTGTGTATAGACCCTCCGGCAAAGCCCGGATTAGGATGTCATCAGCCCGGGCGGCGCGCGGCGGCACCGCGGAAGCCGCACGGATGCACGGCCGGGGCAGGGCGGATACCGCCGGAGGGAAGGGAGGCCCGAATGGTGTTGTCGCCCACGGGCGCCTCCCGAAGCCTGGCGGCGGTGTTCACGCCGATCAAATCACGCGGGCTTGTGGATGAAGTGTGCGGCCGGATCGAACAGGCCGTGGAGACCGGGCTGCTCACCAGCGGCCAGCGGCTGCCGAACGAAACCGAGCTGGCCGCGGCCCTCGGAGTGTCCGCGGTAACGGCACGGGAGGCACTCTCCCAGCTGCGTGCCTCAGGAATCATCCGGACCGCGCGCGGCCGCAGCGGCGGAAGCTTCATCGCCGACGACGTGCTGCCCTCCCGGGAACGGGCCCTGGCGCAACTGCATGAGCTGAGCCGGCTGCAGATCAGGGACCTCGCGCTGCATTACCAGGCGATCGCCGCGGCCTGCGCGGGG
>NZ_KI914902.1:124372-128756 GCF_000520575.1 Arthrobacter sp. I3 | reverse complement strand
CGCCGCTCCGACGCCGCCGACATCGCCACGCTGCGCTCGTTCATCCCCGCAGCGGACGATGACTCGCTGAGCTGGCGTCTGGCCCTCTCGGAGTTCCTGCTGGAAGTCGCGGCCATTGCCCGCTCGGCCCGGCTTGCCCGGGAACTCATCCGGCTGCAGGCAGATCTCGGCACCCTCACGCTGCTGCCCTGCGCCGACACCGGCTACCGCGGACGCACCGCCGTGATCCTCGGGGACGTGGCAGCCGCCATCGAGACCCACGATCCCGGGGCCGCCGAAACGGGGGTCAAGGCCCTCATCTCCGCCACCACCGACTGGTTGCTGACCGAACAGGCCAAAAGCTATTGACCGCACCCGCATCCCGGAGCCACGATCGTGGCCAACTTTCGACCGCAAATGTCCGGCACCTTCGAGCTAAGGCAGCACCGATGTCCGAAACCACCTCCACCACAGACCCCACCACAGCGTCCATGGCAGCGCCGGCCGAACCCGGCGCTGTTGGGAAGGCGGCCCAGCTGGCCGCAGCCGAACTCGACGCCACCATCGCCGGCATCGAGCACCGCCTGACGGAGTGGGCCGCTTATACCGGGGCCGCGCTGGCCGCCATGTCCGGCAAAGTCACCGGCACGGCCGTGGACAAGCTCATCCGTCCGGTGGTCGAGGAACTGGTGCAGCTGCCCGGCGGCTACGCGGCCGGAGCGGGGTTCATTGCCAACGCCGGGCTGCTCGGGCCCGAGCGCAGCTATATCGCCTGGTGGCAGGGCCCGGATCTGGAGCACGTCGACGCGCTGGCCAACTTCAGTCCCAACTCCATCAGCCGCTACGTCAAGGCCGAATGGTTCCGGATCCCCGTGGAAACAGGACGGGCCCACGTCACCGGGCCTTACGTGGATTTCCTCTGCACCGACGAGTACGTCCTGACCTTCACGCACCCGGTGTTTACCCGCCCGGACGGCCCGGTCGCGGGAATCGTGGGCATCGACGTGACAGTTCAGCGCCTGGAACGCGGAGCCATGGCGGCGCTGCGGCGGATCGGCGGCCGGGCCACCCTCGCCAATGCCGACGGCCGGGCCATCGTGTCGGCGGCTTCCGATATCGACGCCGGCGACCTTACCGCGCCGAACGAGCCGTGCGCGCAGTACCCCGTGGGGCGCACGTTCATTCTCTGCAGCGACGCCGCCGGGCTCTGATGCCGATTTGCTAAACTTGGAGGCCAAGGCCCCTCTTCCGGGCCTCCGGACGACGGTTCAGTACCCGGCACGCGACAAGACTGGCCACAGGAGCTGTCATGTCGTGGCTAATACTCATTCTTTCCGGGGCGCTGGAGGCCGTTTGGGCCGCCGCCCTGCACCGGACCGCCCAGGCCAGGGGCCGCCGCCGGCTGGTCCCGGCCCTCGTCTTCCTCGTTTCCGTCCTCGCCAGCACCGGCGGGCTCGCCGTCGCGATGCAGTCCATCCCTACCGGAACGGCCTACGCCGTGTGGGTGGGGGTCGGCGTCGTCCTGACGTCCGGCTATGCGATAGCCGCCAAAGTTGAGCGCCCGACCGCGGCACGGATCCTGCTTCTTGGCGGGATTGCCGCGAGCGTCGCCGGGCTGAAGCTGGTGGCGTGACCATGGTGAAACCAGCTGCAATGTCATGGATGATCCTGCTCGCTTCCGCTTTGCTGGAGGCGGTCTGGGCCACGGCACTGGGCCTGTCCGACGGGTTCTCCCGCCCGTTGCCGACCCTCGTGTTCGCCGTGACGGCCACCCTTAGCATGGTGGGGCTCGGCTTGGCCGTGAAGCGTATTCCGCTCGGCACCGCCTACGCCATCTGGGTGGGGATCGGCGCCGCACTGACGGTCGGCTGGGCGATGGCCACCGGCGTCGAACCGGCCAGTCCGCTCAAGCTGCTGTTCATCGCCGGGATCGTCGGCTGCGCGGCGGGCCTGAAGCTCCTGCCGGCAAAGGAACCGGCACTAAGCGCTGTCCGGCCGGCCTCCCCCGCGGAAATTCCCCACGTTTAGGGCAGTACGACGGCGTGTCCCCTGCGGTGCGCCGTCGTAACGGCCGCGCAACAGTCAAAGGTGGGGAGAATCGTCTGCCCGGCCGATAACAGGGGCCGGAATAGCCGCCCGTATCCTGGGGTTCTTGGCAGGGACGGAAGTCCTACGGAACTATTCAGTGCGCGAATGGAGACCAAGATGACGGCAGCAACAGTCCGGCTCGGCGACGGCCTTATGGTCAGCCCCCTGGGGTTCGGCGGCATGGCCCTGACCCCCGTCTACGGCGAGGTGGACCCGGCCGAGGCCCTGCGGACCCTGCATCACGCGGTGGACGCCGGCGTCAGCTTCATCGACACGGCGGACATTTACGGCGGCGGCAGCAACGAGGAGCTGATCGCGCGGCTGCTCAAGGAACGCCGCGGCGAAGTCCAGCTGGCCACCAAGTTCGGCCTCGTGGGCACACCGTCGGCCGGCTACACGGACATCCGCGGCGACGCCGCCTACGTGCGGCAGGCCGTGGACCGCAGCCTGCAACGGCTGGGCACCGACACCATTGACCTGTACTACCTGCACCGCCGTGACCTCCGCGTTCCGATAGTGGAAACCGTGGAGGCCATGGCGGGGCTGGTACAGGCCGGCAAGGTGCGGCATCTGGGCCTGTCAGAGGTGACGGCCGAGGAGCTGCGCGACGCCAGCCGCGTCCACCCGATCGCCGCGGTCCAGAGCGAATGGTCCATCTGGAGCCGCGACGTGGAACGCAACGTGGTGCCCGCCGCCGCCGAACTCGGGGTGGGATTTGTGCCGTATTCGCCGCTGGGCCGGGGATTCCTCACCGGCACCGTGGACGCCTCGACGCTGGGCAGCAACGACTTCCGCCGCAACATCCCGCGTTTCGCCGCGGACGCTGCCAGCGCCAACCAGGGCGTGGTGGCGGCCGTGCAGGCGGTCGCTGCGGAACTGAGCGTTGCCGGGCAGGCTGCAACTCCTGCCCAGGTGGCGCTGGCCTGGCTGCTTGCGCGGGGCCACCAGCTGGGACTGCCCGTGGTCCCCATTCCCGGCACCCGCAAGGCGGACCGGATCGACGAAAACCTGGGCGCCCTGGCCCTCGACTTCACCGCAGCGCAACTGAGCACGCTCGAGTCCGCCGCGGACGCCGTCGTCGGTTCCCGGGCCGCGGACCCCAACTGGGTGTCCCAGGGCCGTGAATAGCGGCTCCGTAGACTGATGCCCATGGACTCGCTCATTCACTCTTTACGTGACATCACCATCCGCCGGATTTCGGTCGGCGAGATGGACAACAATGTTTACCTGCTCACGGCCAAGGCCTCCGGCGCGCAGCTCCTGATCGATGCGGCCGATGATCTGGCCGCCATCCAGGGGCTGCTCGCGGAGGCCGCCGCGGATACTTCCGCGACGCCGAAGCTGGCGCTGGTTGCCACCACCCACCAGCACTGGGACCATGTCCGGGCGCTGCCGGGCCTGGTGGAAGCCACCGGTGTGAAAACGGCGGCCGGGACAGAGGATGCCCCGGAGCTGCCGGTGCCGGTGGATGTACTGCTGGATCACGGGGACGTCGGCAACTTCGACGGCTTCGACGTGATGGCTGTACATCTGCGCGGCCACACACCGGGTTCGATCGCCCTTGTGTACCAGGACCCCGAGGGCCCGGCCCACATCTTTTCCGGCGACTCGCTGTTTCCCGGCGGGGTAGGCAACACGCAGAAGGATCCGGCGCGCTTTGCCCAGCTGATCACCGATGTGAGCGAGCGGCTGTTCGATGTGTATCCGGATGACGCCGTGGTGCACCCGGGACACGGCCAGCCCACCACCCTCGGCGCGGAACGGCCGCACCTGCAAGAGTGGCGCGCCCGCGGCTGGTAGGGCCTGAAACCTCATCGAGTGCTCCAGAACTGCCGTTATGAACCCTCTAAACGGCAGTTACGGAGCACTCGATGGTGGTTAGCTGGGGCCCCGACCGCCGGGTTCCCTGACCGAGCTTGCGAGGTTAGGGAGCGGTTGGGGATTAGCGGCTGCGGCGTTCGTTCGAGGCCGGAGCCGACGCGCGGCGGGGGCCGGAGCCGCGGGCCGGACGTCCTTCACCGGAACGGCCATTGCCGCCGCCGGCGTAGGATCCGCCCGAGGTGCCACCGGTGTTGGACGACCAGACAGCAGCGCTGCCACCGGATTTGCTGCCAGCGGACTTGGCGCCGGCAGCTGCACGCTGGCCGGTTGCCGGGCGTCCGCTGCGCTGGCCGCCGGTCGAAGCGCCGGTGCGGGGAGCGCCACCTGTGCGGGGTGCGCCACCGGAGCGGGGTGCTCCGCTGCGGGGAGCCGAAGCGCCCCGGGCGTCGCTGCGTCCCTCGGCGGCGCGTCCGTCCGAACCGCGGCCGGCCGCGGC
>NZ_KI914902.1:119592-124272 GCF_000520575.1 Arthrobacter sp. I3 | reverse complement strand
GGCTGCCGGAACATCGTTGTGGTGCGCGTAGGCGGTGGTGCGGCCGCGGCCACGCGCATTCCGGCGCTCGGCGCGCTCGGCCTCGGCGCGGTCCTCGTTCTTCTCCGCAACGCGCTCTGCAGCGTTGCGGGCAGCAGCCTGGCCTTCATAGGCCACAGCGCGGCGCTCGGCGCGCGGCAGATCGGTGCGGGGAGCCTCGGCTCCGACGCGTCCGCGTCCGCCACGGCCACCACGGCCACCCGCAGTGGGTGCAGCCTGCGTGGTGCGGCGGGCGCGCTTGCGCTCGGCGTTGGCACCGGTGGAGCTACCGCCCCCATGCTGTGCGGCCTTGGCGGCCAGCAGCGCGGCGCGGGTGCGCGGATCGATCTTGTCGGCCATTTCGCCGACCAGTTCAGCAACCAGCGGGGAGTTGGCGGTAACGCGCTCGAAGTTGACCTCGACGCCGGCAGCCTTCATCAGCTTCTTGACGTCGGACTGCTGCTCGGGCAGGGTCAGCGTGACCACGGTGCCGTCGGAACCGGCGCGGGCCGTACGGCCTGAGCGGTGCAGGTACGCCTTGTGCTCCGTGGGCGGATCCACGTGGATGACCAGTTCGACGTCGTCGACGTGGACGCCGCGGGCCGCGACGTCGGTGGCCACCAGGACGCGGACATCGCCGGAGGAGAACTCGGCCAGGTTGCGGTCACGGGCGTTCTGCGAGAGGTTGCCATGCAGATCGACGGCGGGGATGCCGGCGTCGGTCAGGGTCTTGGCCAGCTTGCGGGCGTGGTGCTTGGTTCGCATGAAGAGCACGCGGCGGCCGGCACCCGAGGCGAGCTCGACGATCAGCTGCTTCTTGACGGTCTGGTCGTTGACCACCAGCACGTGGTGTTCCATGGTGGTCACCGCGGCCTGCGGGTCGTCCACGGAGTGGGTCAGCGGGTTGGACAGGTAACGCTGGACGATCTTGTCCACGCCGTTGTCCAGGGTGGCGGAGAACAGCAGGCGCTGGCCCTGGGTGGGGGTCATGTCCATGAGCTTCTTGACGACCGGGAGGAAGCCAAGGTCGGCCATGTGGTCGGCCTCGTCCAGGACGGTGATCTCGACTGCTTCGAGGGTCAGGATGCGCTGGCGGATCAGGTCCTCCAGGCGGCCCGGGCAGGCGATGACGATGTCGACGCCGGCGCGCAGGGCCTTTTCCTGGCGGGCCTGGGAGATGCCGCCGTAGATCACGGTGGTGGTCAGGCCCATGGCCTTGGCCATCGGCTCGATGGTCGCGTTGATCTGCGTGGCCAGCTCGCGGGTGGGAGCCAGGACCAGGCCCATCGGGCGGCCGGGCTTGCGGAAGTGCTTGGCTTCGCGCTCTGCGAGTCGTGCCACCAGCGGGATGGCGAATGCGATGGTCTTGCCGGAGCCGGTGCGGCCGCGGCCCAGGACGTCGCGTCCGGACAGGGTGTCGGGAATGGTCTTGACCTGGATCGGGAAGGGCTCCACGATCCCCTGTGCGGTCAGGGTGTCGGCAAGTGCTTTGGGCGTGCCGAGGGCAGCAAATGTAGTCATGTGTTTCAAAGTCTTTCAGGCGGTATCCGTGCGGATATCGGCCCCCGATGCCGGTTGGCTCAAGGGTTCGCCGAAGAAAAGTCAGGTGATCAACCGGGCTGTTGCCAAACTTCAGCAAGCGGCCGCCGGGACCAAATGGAACGCGTTCATCGACGCAGGATGTGCCTCTCACATGAAAAAATCCCACTGCCTGCGTGCGGATTCCCGAAGGAACCCGGCAGGGATCCGGCTGATGGACCGAGGCCGGTCAACCAAATCAAAAGTGGGCATCACTGCACATCAAGTTTTAGTAGTCTACCACCCAGGATGCCCGGGTCCCGTATCCGTGACGGCCGCCCGGCCCCTAGCCCGCCATGCTGGGGGCTTGGAACAGCGGCATGTGGGACGACTGGGCCGATGCATGAGCGGATGTGTTGACGCCCGCCCGTGACGGCGTTTTGGCCGATCCCGGGCCGGCCGGCCGCAGGATCACGAGCGCCTCGGCGTCGATGAGGCGGCGGGTCCCCGTCCGGGCATCCAGGATCCAGAACAGGTCCACGCCTGTAACGGTCTGGGTCACCGGGCCCCGGTGGAAGAGCTTGCCGTTGTGCCACGCCTCGATCTCGTCCCCCACGTTCAACTCGGCCGAGCTGCGGATCTGCCGTGCTTCGTCAACGTCCATGGTCATTGCCCTTCCCCAGCGTTCAATGTCTTGTGCCCAGCATTCATGACGCAGGTTTCAGAATGGTTTCCGGAGCGTGATTTCCACGTGTCCGTCCGCCTGCGCGGCGCCCGGACGGAAGCCCGGACGGTGTATTGACCGCCGTTACGTCCGGGAGGACCATGGTGGGCGGGAAGGGCCGCGCGACGGGCGGGCCGTGAGGGGAGTCGGACGCAATGCCGCGAATAGTCTCCGCTGGCCTGTTTCGGGTCATCCAGCTGGCGTTGTTTCCCTTGAGTGCGGCCGGCTACATCACGTCCGTCCCCGGGATGCTTGCTTACAGCCGGCGCACCGGCACGTCGGCCACGCTGTTCGCATCCCTCTACACGCGCTGGATGCAGCACCGCCTGGGGACACGGCCGGATGTCCCCGCGGCCCGGCTCATGGCCGCGCTGCCGAACGTGTCCGCGACTGGCATCCAGATGGAGACCGCCCCCACGCTCGCCGCCCACCTGATCACGGGCTACGTGCCCAGGCTCTACCGCTATCCGTACCCGGGGCGGGCACCGATGCGCCACCAGCCGACAGCACGGACCAGCCTCTATGACGCGGCCGTTCAACGGCATCGCGGCGGCATCGACCAGCTCGTGATCCTCGGGGCGGGATTCGACACCCGGGCGTTCCGGCTGGCGCCCGGGGACCGGGTGCGCTGCTTTGAACTCGATCTGCCCCGGACCCAGGCTTTCAAACTCGCGATGCTCGAAAAGGCGGGCCTCTCCACGCGCCTGGCCACGTACGTACCCGCCGATTTAGAGACCGAGGACTGGATGGAGAAGCTGCTCGCTGCCGGTTTCGACCCGAACCGGCCCGCACTGTTCCTCTGGGAAGCGGTGACCATGTACCTGGACCGCGCCTCCGTCGAGGCGACGCTGCGCAGGATCGCCGGCACCGCCCCGGGCAGCATCGTGGCCTTCGACTACTTTTCGAGGGAAACGATCACCTCGGGATCGCCCTACATGCGGTATGCGCGGGCTACCGCGAGATTCGTCGGCGAGCCCCTGACCTTCGGGATCGACAACACTCCCCCGGCCAGGAAAAGCGCCGCGGACTTTGTTGGGGGCTTCGGACTGGTCCTTGAGGAGCACAGGAATTTCGGCAAGGAGACCCGACGGCGGCCCGCGCCGGGAGGGTTCGTCACCGCCGTCGTGCCTGAAAACAAACAGCGAAACCCGGCGAACCGCCGTGATGAGGGGAACCATGACAAAACGCAGCCACGGCCACGAGCATGACGCCGCCGAACATGCGGCCGTCGAACATGCGGCCGTCGAGGATGCGGCGCCCGGTTCCGCAGCCCGGATGTGGGATGAAAAGTACAGCAGCCGGTCCAGGATGTGGAGCGGGGAGCCGAATCCGCAACTCGTCGCCGAGGTGGCGGACCTTCCTGCCGGCGAGGCTCTGGATCTGGGGTGCGGCGAGGGCGCGGACGCGATGTGGCTTGCTGCCCGCGGTTGGAGCGTGACAGGCCTGGACGTTTCCGCCGTCGCCCTGGAGCGTGCGGCCGCCCACGCCCGGGAGCGGGGCCAGGACGCCACCATCGAGTGGGTGCAGCAGGATCTTGCCTCCTGGGTCCCGGACCGGTTGTTCGACCTCGTCACGGCCCAGTTCCTGCATTCCACCCAAATGCCGTGGCAGCAGGCGTTGCAGCTCGCCGCGGCCGCGGTGCGGACCGGCGGGACGCTGCTGATCGTCGGCCATCACCCCGACGGGCTGCCACCGTGGGGCGCGCACCATACTCCGGAGAAGTTCTTCACGGCCGAGGACCTTGCCCGGGAACTCCGGATCGAGGAGCCGCTGTGGCGTGCCGAGGTCCTGGACAGCCGGCGTCGCAGCGCCGTCGGACCCGACGGCGAGGCAGTGTCCCTCACGGATGCCGTGCTGCGGGCCACGCGCCTGGCCGCCCAGTAGACGGCCCAACGGCCTGTCGGGCAATCGGTCGAGGGAGCATCCCCGGGATCACGGACGCCGTCGCTGACCCACCCTCGAAATCGATACACTGCCCGGCCATCCACTTCGGGTTCTGTTCCGAATCCCCAATGTGGCTGGAACTGACCGCGCCCGTTGGCCGCCCTGTGGACGTACAGCAACACCGCATGACCTAGCAATCAGGGGAAGGGAACATCATGGGAATCGACGGCAAGGCCAAACTCACGGTCATCCACCACATCGGTGCAGCCAACGAAGGTACCGGCACGGTGACTGGCAATGAAGACCTCAAGCGCGATGGCCACCATGAGCAGGCCCGGCCCAAGCTGCCGAAGGACCGCGACCGCGTCAAGGACGCCGCTGCCGACATCGGAGCCATCAGGGACGCCGCTGAAGGTTAAGGACGGCTTCGCCAAGGAGTAGCGGGCGCAACTGGACTGCCCAACTGGGCTGCGCCGCAGCTGAGCTCTGCAAGGAACGGCCCCGCCCAAGGCGGGGCCGTTCTGTTGCGCAGGGCC
>NZ_KI914902.1:116372-119492 GCF_000520575.1 Arthrobacter sp. I3 | reverse complement strand
GAGCCGGCCAACGCTGCGGGAAGCTAACGGCGGCCCTCGGCGGCCGCTGCCGCGAAAAAATGTGACAAAAGACAGCGGACGACAACTGAAGCTAAGATGGTCGACAGCTGTCGAGCCTGCTTGCGGGCGGGCGATCCACGGAAAAGCGGTGCCAGCGCCCGCACCGGGCGAATGTGCCGACGTCGCATCCTCCCCCAGAGTCCGCGAAGAATGCCGGTTCCCGCGCCTTCCGGGAGCCTCGTCCCGCCGGGAGAGCGGCGGCACCCCACCGACCAGCTGGACCACATAAGCGGACCGCTACGACAACAGGGACCACGAAATACCGGCCCTAACCTTGATCTACCCGCCAAAACTGTTACCTCCGTCACACTCTGACGGATCCGTGCGGCCCGCACTGCGGAACCCCCGCCGGCGACCGCCTGTGACAAGGAAGAAGCCTCATGTCTGAACGCACCACCACGGCCGCTCCGGCCACTGCAGAATCTGACATTGCCCAAACTGGAACTGCCGCTTCCGCCAACGGTGACTCCGGGAACCGCGAGCCGCACCTCGCCCGGGCCCTCGGCAACCGCCACATCCAGCTGCTCGCCATCGGCGGCGCGATTGGCACCGGCCTGTTCATGGGGTCCGGGAAGACCATCTCGCTCGCCGGGCCCTCCGTCATCTTCGTCTACATGATCATCGGCTTCATGCTGTTCTTCGTGATGCGTGCCATGGGCGAGATCCTGCTCTCCAACCTGAACTACAAGTCCTTCAGCGACTTCGCCGGTGACCTTCTGGGGCCGTGGGCCGGCTTCTTCACCGGATGGTCCTACTGGTTCTTCTGGGTGGTCACCGGGGTGGCGGACATCGTCGCCATTTCCGGCTACGTGGACAAGCTCGCTCCCGGCACGCCCCTGTGGATCCCTGCGCTGCTCACGCCCGTGGTCTTGATCCTCCTGAACCTCCCCACCGTGAAGGCATTCGGTGAAGCGGAGTTCTGGTTTGCCATCATCAAGGTGGTCGCCATCGTGGCCCTGATCGTTACCGGCGCGGTCATGATCGCCACCCACTTCACGTCCCCGAACGGCGCGGAAGCCAACCTCGCCAACATGTGGAACGACGGCGGCATGTTCCCGCACGGCATGTTCGGCTTCGTCCTCGGGTTCCAGATCGCCATCTTCGCTTTCGCCGGAATCGAACTGGTGGGCACCGCCGCCGCCGAAACCAAGGACCCGGAGAAGAACCTGCCGCGCGCCATCAACTCCATCCCGGTCCGCGTCCTCCTGTTCTACGTGGGCGCCCTGGTGGTCATCATGGCCGTCAATCCGTGGCGCACCATCGACCCCGCCAGCAGCCCGTTCATCGGCATGTTCACCCTCGCCGGGCTGGGGATCGCCGCGGTGGTCATCAACCTTGTGGTCCTGACCTCCGCCGCCTCCAGCGCCAACTCCGGAATCTACTCAACGTCCCGGATGGTCTACGGCCTCGCCCAGGACGGGAACGCGCCTAAAGCGTTCGGAAAGCTCAGCGTCCGCAAAGTACCGCAGAACGCGCTGCTGTTCTCCTGCATCTTCCTGCTGGCCGGCCTGGTCCTGCTCTACTCCGGCGACTCCGTGATCGGCGCGTTCACGGTGGTCACGTCCGTGGCGTCCGTGCTGACCATGTTTGTGTGGTCCATGATCCTGGTCAGCTACATCGTCTTCCGCCGCCGCCGCCCGGCCCTGCACGAGGCGTCGTCCTTCAAGATGCCCGGCTCCGCCTTCATGCCGTACGTCGTGCTCGCGTTCTTCGTGTTCATGCTGGTGGCCCTGGGGCAGGCCGACGACACCCGGCTGGCACTCTTCGTGGCGCCCGTGTGGTTCCTGTTGCTGGGCGCGGCCTGGCACTTCAACCGCAAGTCCCCGCTGCAGCAGGCCCGGATTGTGGAATGGAAGGCCGTCCGCTCGCAGGAGGAAGCCCGCGCGTCTGCCTGATCCCCGCGCGGAAACAAAGGAGCGCGGAAGCAAAGGAGCGCTGAAACAAAGGAGCGCTGACGCGCAGGAGCCCCGGCCGGATCATCCGGCCGGGGCTCCTGTGCAGTGCTTGTTATGGTGCTGTGCCGTTACGCGCGTTTGGTGACGGCAGCCGGGACGACGGCGACGCGCGGCGCGACGGCCACGGCCGCGATCCCGATCACCGCCGTCAGCGCGAACACCCCGGAAAACGACGCCGACGGCGCCGCCGTCGCGAACGCTGCGAACACGATCCCCGTGCCGGCGAGGGCCAGGGCACCCCCGAGGGAATCCGAAATGGACATCGCCGAACTGTTGAAACCCTCGGTGTCCTTGGTGGAGAGCGCCAGGGTCATGACGCTCAGCCGCGGATACATCAGGCCCATGCCGCCCCCGGCGAAGATCCATCCCGCGATCGCGACCGCGGCCGGCCAGGCCAGTACCGTGGTCACGAGGGCCAGGACGACGGCGCCAAGGACCAGGGCCGATCCGATCCGCACCGCCCTCCGGTGCTCCAGCCGGGTCCCCAGCCTGCCCTGGATGGCCGATGCCGCCGCCCAGGCGATGGCGCCGCCGGTGAGCGTGAGGCCAGCAAACGTCGGGGCGAAGGCGTAGCGTTCCACGAGCAGGTACGGCAGGTAGACCTCGGCGCCGAAAAACGCCGCGGAGGCCAGGCCGCGGGTAAGGATTACGCTCGGCAGGCCGCGCCGGGCGGTCAGCGTTCCGCGCGGCATGAGGGGACGGACGGCCAGGAGCGCGACGGCGACGGCGGCCGCCGCCAGCACCCCGCCGGCGACCGGTACCGCTGCGGACAGGTTCAGGCCCAGCACGGCGAGCGCCGCCAGTGCCGCCAGCGCCAACTTGGCAAGGCCTCCCGGCGGACGGCCGCGGGACCCTGGCTCAGCGGCCGGGGAATCTCCGTCGGCGCCCGTGCTGCCGTTCAGGCCGCGCAGGGCCGGGGCCGTCAGGAGCAGGGCCGGCACCACGAGTCCGACCACGCCGAGAAAGACCCACTGCCAGCCGGCCAGCTGGGCCACGGCGCCGGCCGCGAACGGTCCCACGAGGGACGGGATGACCCAGGCCGCGGAGAAGGCGGCGAAAATTTTCGGATGCAGGACCGGCGGGTAGACCCGGGCAATCACCTGCA
>NZ_KI914902.1:110499-116272 GCF_000520575.1 Arthrobacter sp. I3 | reverse complement strand
CCGGGCAATCACCACGTACAGGGCCACGGTAAGCCCGCCCCCGCCGAGTCCCTGCACCAGCCGTCCGGACACGAGGACCGGCATGGTTCCGGCGGTACCGGCGATGAGCAGGCCGAGCACGAACATGCCCACTGCGGCCAGGAGCGGCGCCACCGGCCCCTTGCGGTCCGACCAGCTGCCTGCGGCCACCATCCCGATCACCCCGGTGGCGAGCGGCCCGGCGAAGGCCAAGGCGTAGAGTCCCGCACCGTCCAGTTCCCGGCTGACGAGCGGCATGATGGTGGTCACCGCCAGCGACTCGAAGGCCGCCAGGAACACCAGTGCGCAGGCGCCGAGGGTCACCAACAAGTAGCTGCGGTGGAAGATGCCGGCCGATTCCGGGACGGCTTTCGGACGGGACTCCTGGTGAGGGGGCGGGTCGGTCTGGGGCACGTGCCACAGCTTACAACCGGACCCCCGCAGCCCGCCCGCCTGTGGGCTTATCAGCTGGCCGTTCGGCTCATCAGCTGCCGGTCCGCCGCCGTCAGTCCGCCTCGTCGAACCCCTGGGCAGGAACCACGACGGCGCCACTGGCCCTGGAGTCCGGGTTCAGCATCCAGCCCACACGCTTGACGGTGCTCAGCATGACGACGCTTTCCACGAGCTCGATCCCGGGCACTTTTTGCTGCAGCGCCACCTCGATGTTCATGACGTCCGCCAGGGACTGCAGCCACATGATGATCACGAAATTCGTTGGCCCCGTGGTGGAGGCGCTGAGCCGGACGTTCCGCATGGTCCTCAGCTCCGCGGCGGCTGCCTCGTGCCGCCCGGCCGGGACGTTGACGAACCATTGGCAGGTCACGGGGAAAGCTGAGAGTTTCTGGGCCACCTCGCACCGGAATGACAGGATGCCGCTGGCGAGCACACGGTTGAGCTGGCGCTGGACGGTGGCCGGGTGCCTGCCCAGGCCGCGGGCAATGTCTGCCGCCGTGGCCCGCCCGTCCCTGGCCAGAAACGGCAGGAGCGCCAGGTGGCTGTCCGGCAGCGCCTCCCGGGCGGCAGCCTGGGCAACCCCGGTGGCCTCGGGGCCGGCCAACGCCCGCACGGCGGCCTGCTGCGCGCGGCTCAACACGTTCAGCCGCCAGGAGCCGCCGCTCGCGTGCAGCCTGGTGCACAGGGCGGTCTGATATTTGAGGAGGCCGTCAATCTCCTTCAGCCGCGAGATGACTTTCAGGCTGAAATCGTCCAGGGAGGGCGTAATGACGGTTAGCATGAGGTCCCGGTGGCTGGCTGCCTCCTCCACCGTGACGATTTCCGGCATCTCGGCAAGCCTGGCGGTGACTTCCTCGCGCCGGTGCATTTCGCAGTCCACAGCGACGAATGCCAGGCACATTTGCTGGGGGTCACCGATTAGGTGGGCGGTGATCCAGGACGCGCCAGAGTCCAGCAGCCGCTCCCACCGGGCGGCCAGGGTGGTGGCGTGCACGCCCAGCACCTGCGCCGCATCCGCCCAGCTCAGCCGCGGGGCAATCTGCAGGACGTTGATCAGAGCGAGATCGTCCTCGCTGAGTTCCATCATTTTTCCCTTCATCCATGCACGAAACCTGCGGCAACAGTCTATTCGTGCATTTTTTCTGGCCTTCGGGCAGGTGTGAACTGTGTCACTTGAGAATAGACGCAGGACGTCCCCGCCGGACGTGAACCAAGGAACTTCGAAAAACAAGCCAGTCGCCAACCAGGCGATTTTCGACAAACGACAAACGACAAACAAGGAGAACACGTGCCGATCACCGCAGATGCCCGGGAAATGCAGACGGACCTTGCCCGGCTCCGCCATGAACTGCACCGGGAACCCGAGATCGGCCTGGCGCTGCCCCGCACCCAGGAGAAGGTGCTCAAGGCCTTGGACGGGCTTCCCTACGAGATCACCCTGGGCCAGGAGACGACGTCGGTCACCGCAGTACTGCGGGGCCAGGGGCCCGGCACCGAAGTGGGCTCGCGCCCGGCGGTGCTGCTGCGCGCTGACATGGACGGCCTGCCGGTGCAGGAGAAGACGGGCGCGGACTACACGTCCAGGATCGACGGCGCCATGCACGCCTGCGGCCACGACCTGCACACCTCCATGCTGGCAGGGGCCGCCACCCTCCTGGCCGAACGCCGGCACCAGCTGGCCGGCGACGTCGTCCTGATGTTCCAGCCCGGCGAGGAAGGCTTCGACGGCGCGAGCCACATGATCCGCGAAGGCGTGCTGGATGCCACCGGCCGGCGTGTGGACGCCGCCTATGGCATGCACGTGTTTTCCGCCCTGGAACCGTACGGCACGTTCTGCACCAAGCCCGGCGTCATGCTGAGTTCCTCCGACGGCCTGGTGGTCACCGTGCTCGGCGCCGGCGGCCACGGGTCGGCCCCGCACTCGGCCAAGGACCCCGTCACGGCGGCCGCCGAGATGGTCACCGCCCTCCAGGTCATGATCACCCGCCAGTTCAACATGTTCGACCCCGTAGTCCTCTCCGTGGGGGTCCTCCAGGCCGGCACGAAGCGCAACATCATCCCGGAAACCGCACGCATCGAGGCCACCATCAGGACCTTCTCCGAGGAAGCCCGGCAGAAAATGATGGACGCCGTGCCGCGGCTGTTGAAGGGAATCGCGGCGGCGCACGGCCTGGACGTCGACGTTGACTACCAGCAGGAGTACCCGCTGACCATCACGGACGAGGACGAAACGCACACCGCGGAGAACGTCATTGCGGGCCTGTTCGGCGACTCCCGGCTCTCCCGCTGGGCCACCCCGCTGAGCGGCTCCGAAGACTTCTCGAGGGTTCTGGCCGAGGTCCCCGGCACGTTCATCGGGCTGAGCGCCGTCCCCCGGGACGCCGACCATGCCACCTCCGCGTTCAACCACTCCCCGTACGCCACGTTCGACGACGGCGTGCTGGCTGACGGCGCCGCACTCTACGCCGAGCTCGCCATCTCAAGGCTGGCCGCACTCGCGGCCGCCGACGCTCCTGCCGCGGCCAACACGGTTGCCGCCGCCTCCGCCCTTTCCTAACCCGCACCCCCGAGGGAGAAGACCATGACTGCAGCCACGATCACGCCGGCGGCAACCCGAACATCCACCCGCAAGACGCTCATCGGCACCGGCATCGGCAATGCCGTCGAATGGTATGACTGGGCGATCTACGCCACGTTCACGCCGTTCATCGCCAGCCAGCTTTTCAGCAAGTCGGATCCTGCGTCCGCGGTGCTGTCCACGCTGGCGATTTTCGCCGTCGGCTTCGTTGCGCGCCCTTTCGGCGGCTTCCTGTTCGGTTGGATCGGTGACCGGATCGGCCGGAAGGCTTCCATGACCCTGGCCGTGGGGCTGGCGTCGGTGGGCAGCCTGATGATCGGCATCGCTCCGACGTTCGCGGCCGTCGGCGTCTGGGCATCGCTCACGCTCCTGGTGGCGCGCCTGATCCAGGGCCTGGCCCACGGCGGCGAGCTGCCGTCGTCGCAGACGTACCTGTCCGAAATGGCGCCAAAGGAACACCGCGGCTTCTGGGCCACGCTGATCTACACCTCCGGCACCGTGGGCATCCTGTTCGGAACCCTGCTCGGTGCCGTGCTGAACATGACGCTGAGCACTGAACTCATGAACGCGTGGGGCTGGCGCATCCCGTTCCTGATCGGCGCGGCCATGGGTCTCTACGCGCTGATCATGCGGTCCCGGCTGCACGAAACGGACGTTTTCGAGGGTGAGGCCGCGACGGAGAAGCGCGCTCCGATCTGGCCGCAGATCGTCCGCCACCGCAAGCAGGCCCTCCAGGTGATCGGCCTGACGGTCGGCCTGACCGTGATCTACTACATCTGGGGTGTCGTCGCCCCCAGCTACGCCACCACCGCCCTGAAGATCGACCGGGGCGAGGCCCTGTGGGCCGGCGTGATCGGCAACATCGTATTCATCGCGGCGCTGCCCTTCTGGGGCAAGCTGGCGGACCGGATCGGACGCAAGAAAGTGTTGTGGGCCGGTGCGATCGGCGCAGGCATCATGCACTTCCCGATGACCGCCCTGCTCAAGGATTCCGCCTGGCAGCTGGCCGTCAGCATGTCCGTCATGCTGATCTTCATCGCCGCCAGCGCGGCGATCGTCCCGGCCGTCTACGCCGAGCTGTTCCCCACCAGCATCCGCACCGTGGGCGTCGGAGTGCCCTACTCGATCTGCGTGGCCGTGTTCGGCGGAACCGCGCCCTATCTGCAGCAGTGGCTCGGCACCACCGTGCAGATGCCGCAGCTGTTCAATGTGTACGCCGTGCTGCTGCTCGCGATCTCCGCGGCCTGCGTCTTCACCATCCCGGAGACGAAGGGCAAGGACCTCACGCTCTGATCCGGTCCGGCCCGGTTGAGCTATCGGTTGTGGCTGTTCTGGAGGGTTCAGGACAGCCACAACTGATGGCTCATCACGTTTTTGCAGGGGGAAGGGTCAGTCGCCGATGTAGCGGTCCCGCCCGGCCCGGTACCCGAACACCGCTGCAAGAGAGCCCACCAGCACGAACAGCACACCCGCCGCGGCAAAGGATCCGGTGAACTGGTGCAGCTGGCCGACCAGGAGCGTGCCGCTGGAGCCAATCCCGTAGCCCACGCCCTGCATCATCCCGGAAAGGTGGGCCGCGGTGTGCCCGTCCCGGGTGCGGACCATGATCAGCGTCAGCGCGGCGGCGGTCAGGCTTCCCTGCCCCAGGCCGAGCAGCCCGGTCCACAGCCACAGGAGTTCCACAGGCCCGAAGATGCTCAGCGCGAAGCCAGCGCCGGTCATGAGCGCCACCGCCGTGTTGAGGGCACGCTGGTCCCGGAACCTGGTGGCCAGCGCCGGCGCGAACAGCGAGCCCAACATCTGCAGCACAATCGAGGCCGAGACGATCAGGCCGGCCGTGCCGCCGTCCACCCCGCGTTCGCGCAGGATCGGCGCCAGCCAGGCGAAGACGCGGAAGGACATCATGGCCTGCAGGACCATGAACCCGGTCACCTGCCAGGCCACGGCGGAACGCCAGACGTTGACGCCGCCGGCCGGCCGCGCCGCCCCGCCGGGGCGGGCCCGGAGCGCCGGCGGCAGGAACAGCAGAAGGACGACGCCGGCCGGCAGCGCCCAGAACCAGAGCGCCGCCGTCCATTCCCCGCTCGCGCGGAAGACCGGGAACGTGAAGCCGGCACCGAGCGCGGCCGAGGCACAGATCGCCGTGGTGTAGAGGCCGCCCATGAGGCCCAGGCGATGCGGGAAGTCACGCTTGACCACGCCCGGCAGCAGCACGTTGCACAGTGAAATCGCGGCACCGCACGCGGCGGTCCCGGCGAGCAGAGCCGGAAGGTGGCCGGCCGCCGGCAGCTCCACGGGCCGCAGCAGCAGCCCGGCAGTGAGCACCGCCATGGCACCGAGCAGCACCCGTTCGGCCCCGAACCGGCGTGCCAGCCCAGGGGCGAGCGGAGCGAACACCCCCAGCAGCGTCACCGGGACGGTGGTGAGCACCATGACCGCCCAGGCCGGAAGCCCGGCGTCGGCCGTCACCTCCGGCAGTACCGCAGCGAAGCTCGAAAAGACTGTGCGGAGGTTCAGCCCGATCAGGACCAGGCAGATCCCCAAATATGTGAGCTGCCGGCGGCCGGCCGCGCGGGGCGGCCCGGCGGGGCCGTCCCGGAGAACGGCGCCGGCCGAATGGTCCAACTCGTCAGTTTTCCCAGCTGAGGTCACCCGCCCCATTCTTGCAGCCCCGCGTCTTCACCCCTTCCCTTCAACCCTTCCTCAGCGGCTCAACCCCTCCTC
>NZ_KI914902.1:108062-110399 GCF_000520575.1 Arthrobacter sp. I3 | reverse complement strand
CCCGGGCGGCCCGGCCCGGCTAACTCAACTATTCTGGAAGGGATGAGCGAATCCCCAGAATCCCCCGGCCTGCAGGCAAACCCGGAGTCCGGCGCCCCGGACCAGAGCCAGTTGCCGCGCCCCGTGACCCCCGGCAGCCAGGCCTCGTTCGGCACCTATGGGGGCCGTCCGGTGAGCTTTGTGCGCCGCGGCACGCGCCTTCAGGGCCGACGCCAGGCGGCCTGGGAGGAACACGCGGACCGTTGGGCGGTTGAGGTCCCCCGCCATGTCGCAAACACCTCCGTCCACCCGGACTATGTGTTCGACGCAGAGGCCGAATTCGGCCGCACGGCTCCGCTGGTTGTCGAGATTGGCTCCGGACTGGGCGACGCCGTTTGCCACGCCGCGGAGCAAAACCCGGACAAGGACTTCCTGGCCGTGGAGGTTTACACCCCCGGCTTGGCCAATACCTTGATCAAAATCAACAGCCGCGGACTGAGCAACGTGCGGGTTGTCGAGGCGAACGCCCCTGAGGTGCTCGCCACCATGCTCCCGGCCGGCTCCGTCACGGAACTATGGGTGTTCTTCCCGGATCCATGGCACAAGTCCCGGCATCACAAGCGCCGCCTCATTCAACCGGCGTTCGCTGATCTCGCCGCCCGGGCCATCAAGCCCGGCGGCATCTTCCGGATCGCGACCGACTGGTCCAACTACGCCGTTCACGTCCGCGAGGTCATGGCGGGCTCGGCGGAGTTCGAGAACTTGCACCAGGGCGAGCGCGCCGGCGCGGACAGCCCCCTGACCCAGGTGTGGGAATCCGGCGTCGAGTCCCGCGTGGGCGGAGCACCGGTCAAGGAAGGCCGGGCGCCGGTCAGCACCGAGCACACCGGACCCAACGAGGGCGTCGACGGGACCGGCGGGTGGGCGCCGCGGTTTGAGGGCCGTGTTCTGACCAGTTTCGAAAACAAGGCGCACGAAGCCGGCCGCCTGATCTTCGACCTCAGCTACCGCCGAATTTAGGCACCACGGCGCGCGGGTATCTTTTGTTGAGCGGCTTCGCGTGGCACGATTACGGAACGAACCACGCTGGGTAGTACTAAGGACACGATCATCAAACGAGAATTGAACGACGCTGCTGACGTCGCCGAGGACGTCACTAATTCGAAGCCCCTCGAAATCGCAGCGCGGGCCGGGTTCGCCGTGTCGGGGTTGCTGCACTTCCTCATCGGGCTGGTCGCGATCCGGCTTGCCATGGGCGGTCAGGGCCAGGCCGATGTCAGCGGCGCGGTGGAAGAGCTCGCCCGGCAGCCGGCGGGGCCGTTTCTGCTCTGGACGTCGTTTGCTGCCTGCGTGGCGCTGGCCATCTGGCAGGCGTCCGATGCCATTTTCGATTTCGGGCACCTGCCGACCAAGAAAAAGGTCGGCAAGAAACTCAAGGCAGCCCTGCAGGCCGTGGTGTACACCGCGTTCGCCCTGACGCTCGCGTCGGTCGCCACCGGGGCCGGCTCCGACAACCGCGAGTCGACTTCCGACATGACCGTAAACCTCATGAAGGCACCGGGCGGCGTTGCACTCCTGGTGATCATCGGCGCCGCGGTAGCCGTCACCGGGATCGTCTACGCGATCCGCGGCTTCAAGAAGTCCTTCATCAAGTACCTGCGCATGCCGTCCCAGCCGCAGGCGCGCACCGCAGTGACGGTGATCGGCATGGTGGGCTACGTTGCCAAGGGCTTTGCCCTGCTGCTGGTGGGCCTGCTCATCATCATCGCCACGGTGAAGGCACACCCCGAAGAGTCAACCGGGCTCGACGGCAGCCTGAAGGCCCTGCGGGAGCAGCCGTTCGGCGTGTACTTGCTGGCCGCAGTGGGCGTCGGCCTGATCTGTTACGGCATCTACATGGCGGTGCGGGCCAAGCTCGCGAAAATGTAGGCCCGCGCCGGTTTCCATGTCCCGGACCGGACGGACCGCCGCGCCCCAGGAGTGGGCTACCCCTGGGGCAGGGAGATGACAGCAACGGTCTGCTCCTGCTCATCGCGCATCTCGACACTGGCGATCCTGGCCAGCTGCACCGGCGTCGCCCCGGTGATCCGGACTCTGCCGGTGGGCGTGGCCGTCCACGCGCAGGCGCGGTCCACGCCGCCGTCACGGTCCTTTACCCAGAGTGAGAGGGTCCCGGCGACGGGCAGGCTGCGGCCGTCCACCGCCAGTTCGGTGCCCCAGGTTTTCTTGACGAGCCCCACCGTGACCTCCAACCCGCTGCTGGCCGCAACGGAATAGCTCGCGTCCGGTTTGGCGGGCTGGTTCAGCAGCGGACCGGCCAAGATCCCCAGCCCCAGGCATGCGGCGGCCGCCGCGGCC
>NZ_KI914902.1:93247-107962 GCF_000520575.1 Arthrobacter sp. I3 | reverse complement strand
GGCGGTGAGCGCGACGGCGTCGGACACCGGGATCGCGTCCAGCAGCGCGGGGAGGCTGGCAAGTTCGTCCAGCTCCTGGCGGCAGTGGGCGCACACCGCAAGATGCTGCTCGAAGGCCGCGGCTTCGGCCGGCTCCAGCCCGCCGAGCAGGTACGCGCCGAGGAAGTGATGCAACTCGGTCCCGTTCACTGCTGCACCCCCATCTCGTCGAGGATCGTCCGTAGGGCCCGGACGGCGTAGAACGCCCGGGACTTCACCGTGCCGCTGGGGATCTTCAATTGGGCGGATGCCTCCTGGACTGTGTAGCGGCGGTAGTGGAGCGCAACAAGGACTTCGCGGTGTTCCGCGCTGAGCCGCAGCAACGCCTCTTCCATCAGCACCTTGTTGAGCAGCTCGTCAATGCGCCCCGCGCCGACGCCGCCTTCCGGGAGGGCCTGGACATCGCGGTCGCCAGCTTCCTGCGGCCGCCTTTGGGCTTTGCGGTAATTGTCGATCATGATGTTGCGGGCCGTCCGGAACAGGTAGCTGCGCAGGCTGCCCGTGATCTGCGGCGCCTGCTGCCAGACCCGCAGCACCGTCTCCTGGACGACGTCGTCGGCGAGCTGGGGATCCCGGGAGACGCTGAGGACGAAGCGTTTCAGGGCCGTTCCGTGGTCGCGGTAAATCGCAGCCACGACGTCTTCGTCCAGCGGCATTGCGCACCTCCAGGGAATTCGTGTTCTGCCCTCTACGACGTACGGGCAGGCCCAATAGTTCAGTGTGCCCCAGGACAGCCCGACACGAACATGTCGGTTCCGCCATGAACCATTCCGCTCTCCATGGCGTCGTATCTCGTAGCGCCGGCCTCCGAGTTGGGCTGGCTCGAGTCTAGGAGCAGCAAATGAAGAAGCATCTCAGCATTGGCTTGTCCGCGTTCGCTCTGGCCGCCCTCCTGTCCGGCTGCGGCGGCGGAACGACCACGACGCCGACGTCGGCAGCACCGGCCACCTCCGCCCCCACAGAGACCGCCACGAGCGCGCCGGCCAGTTCCGCGCCGTCGTCCATGTCCGCCGCGGTACTCTCGGTGGCCGACTCCAAGGCGGGCCAGATCGTGGTGGCCGAGCAGGGACTGAGCGTCTATTTCTTCACCAAGAACACGAAGGATTCCGGGAACAGCGTCTGCACTGGCGCGTGCCTGACGTCGTGGCCCGCTGTCACGTCGACGACGGCGACTCCCACAGTCAACGGCGTCACCGGCAAGGTCGGAACCATTCCCACGGCTGACGGAAAGATGCAGGTGACCATCAACGGGATGCCGATCTACTACTACTCCAAGGACCAGGCCGCGGGGGACATCAACGGCCAGGGCGTCGGCGGGGTCTGGTTCCTCGTGTCACCCTCCGGGGAAATGATCACGGCACCGCCGGCCGGGTAGGCTCACCGACCGCGGATCCGCCGGGCCCGGTCCGCCGGTCAGGAAAACTAAGCCGGGCACGGCCGGGAGAGAGTTCGTCGGCACGGGTTGCTCAGCACGGCACGGCCGGCGCCTGCATTTGGGGGCAGACGCCGGCCGTACCGGAAAACTGTCGGGGAAGGCCGCCTACGGGCGTGCCTTTTCGAACTCTGCCGACCCTTCGAAGTCAACAGCCGCTGCGAACTCAACAGCCTCTTCGAACTCCACAGCCGCGAGGATTTCCTGGGTCCGCGGATTGAGCATGAAGGCCTCGTCGTCGTCCTCCAGCATGAGGAATTCGCCCTGCTCCGTGGTGAAGTGCCAGGCCAGGGTGGTCTCCCCGTTGTGCTCATAATTCGGATCGCCCATGGTGATCCGCACCAGGCTGTGGCCCGCGAGGCCGCACAGCTCGCGGATGATCTGCTCGAACTCCGGCGCGTCCAGGAGCGCTTCCTCGGCGGCTGCCGCCTGGCGCTCCGCGAGGTCGGAAAGCCGGGCCACCCGCCCGGCAATGTGGGCGTCCAGGTCGTCGTCGGAAAGGACCAGCAAGTCCTCCTGGCCGCGCAGCCACGCGGCATTCAATGCGGCGATGTCCTCCGTTGCGAGGATCGACTCGAATTCCCCGTCCAGTTCTTCGATTCGCCGAACAGCGTCGGAGACCCCGTCGCCGGGTTCGTCTTCCTCTGCGCTTCCGGCGGCCCAGCCGCTGCCGCCGTCGAGGTAGCTGTCGACGTCGGTGTCGGTCAGGGCGCCGAAGGCGGCTACCGTGCGGTTGAAGAGGTCCAGGTGCGCGGCGGCACCCATGGCCTCCAGGCCTTCCCGGACGTAGGGGTCGACTTCCTCGCGTTCGGGCGCGGTGAACACGTACTGTGCGAAGCCGCCAGCCAGCGCCTGCGTCAGGTAGAAGTCCACGTAGTAACCGCGCAGCGCGGCCGGGGAGATCTCTTCCGTGTCCAGCAACTCCTCGAACATGGCGTTGACCACGTTGACGTTCGCGTCGACAACGTCCTCATTTCCGCCTTTGAGGCTTTCGGTAGTCAGCACGGTGGGGTAGCTGTGGGCGGACTGGATGGTGGGCTCACTGTGGGTCATGCGGAATCCTTACTGCTGGCGCTGCTGATACTCCGGACCTCTCCACGGTAGGTCCGTCGTCACGGCGGGCGGCCGAGCCCCGGTTGAACGTCAGGCGAAGTTTAGGCGGCGCTTGCGCGGGCGGCGGCGAAGTTCCGGGGCCTGCGAAGGCTCGGTAAGATGGATCAGATGATTACCTGCCGAAAGTAGCGCGCACATGCCATCCCATCCGGACGAGAGTGCGGCACTGGCAATACAGACTCCCGCGATCAACGACCGCTCCCTCGCGGCCGGGCTCGCTTACGCCATGGGGAGCCGCGTTTCCGGGATCTCCTTCGACGCCGCCACAGGCCTGCTGCTGGGCAAGGTGCGGGGCGGTTCCGACGTGCCCTATTCCACGACGGCGAAGCTGGTCCGGAAGGCAGGCGGCTGGAGCTGCACGGTGGGCGTCTGCAGCTGCCCTGTCCGCAAGGACTGCAAGCACGTGGCGGCCCTGCTGTTCGCTGCCGAAGACAACCCCGCCACCAGGATGCAGCTGCTGGCCCCCGCCGAGGGCACGCGGCTGTCCCGCCAAAGCGCGCCACCGGAAATGGCCGACTGGGAGCAGGCCCTTAGCCCCCTGATCGCCCACCCGGGGATCACGCCGTCCGCCAACGGCACCCCGCTGGCGCTCCAGTTCGACGTCGAGGAACCCGCCCCGCACTTTTCCTACACGGGCCGCCGCGACCCGCTCCGCAGCGTCCGCCAGCTCAAGGCACGCCCCGTCATCATGGGCGCCAAGGGCAAGTGGATCCGCGGCGACGTCTCCTGGAGCACGCTGAGCTACCTGAACTACCGGCGCGAATGCAACGAGGCGCACGTCGAGTGGATGCAGGAATTCCTCGCCTCGCACACCGCTGTGGCAAACCGGCAGCACTCCGGCACCGGACTGTGGCTGGGGCTGAACACCTACGCCGGCAAGAACCTGTGGAGCCTGCTGTCCCAGGCCCAGAAAATCGGCGTCGCCCTGGTGCACAGCCGCGGCACGGAGCCGGTGCGGCTGGTCGAACAGCCTGCCGCTGTCGGGCTGAACCTGGCGCGCATCGGCACCGGCGGGGACGACGGCGGTCTCGAGCTCGCGCCGACCATCACGGTCCAAGGTGAGGTGGTGGATCCGGCGTCGGTCGGGACCATCGGCCGCCCGGCGCACGGAATCTTCCTGGCGTCCGACGGCGGCGCCCTGCCCGGTACCGCCCCCGCGGACCCCGTCATCACCCTCGCCCCGCTGGAAAGCGGTCTCAGCGAGGAACTGCTGACCTTCGTCACGGGCGGGACAACCCTGCACATCCCCGCACGGGACGAAAGCCGCTTCCTAACGGGGTTTTACCCCAAGCTCAAGCAAACCGCCCGGGTTACCGCCTCCGACGAGTCGGTGGAACTGCCCACGCTCGCCGTCCCCACCCTGTCCCTGCTGGCCAATTACGGGGCCGACCACCGGGTCCGGCTGCATTGGGAATGGCACTACACGTCCGGAAACCTCGTCACGGCACAGCCGCTGTGGCGGCACCCGGGCGATCACGGCTACCGGGACGACCCGGCCGAGGCCCGCATCCTCGAGGCGGTCGGGCAGCCCTGGGACGTCGTGCCGGCCTTGGGCGAATCCGCGACCGGCGGCTGGGGCACGCCGCGCCTGGCGGCCACGGCAGAGCTGGCCGGACTGGACACCCTCGCCTTCACCGAGGACGTGCTCCCCCGGCTCCGCGACCTCCCCGACGTCTCCGTGGATACCTCCGGCGAGATTGCGGACTACCGCGAAGCCGAAGAAGCCCCGGTGGTGGCGATCTCTACAAAGGCGACGGACAGCCGCGACTGGTTCGATCTGGGCATCGTCATCACCCTGGAGGGCCAGCCGGTTTCCTTCGCGGCACTGTTTTCCGCCCTCGCCGCCGGCCAGACCCGCATGCTGCTCCCGAGCGGGGCGTACTTCTCGCTGGACCTGCCGGAGCTGCACCAGCTGCGGGCCCTGATCGACGAGGCCCGCTCCCTGCAGGACAACCCCGGCGACAAGGACGCCCCGCTGCAGATCAGCCGCTTCCAGGCCGGGCTGTGGGACGAGCTCGCACACCTGGGCATCGTGGATGAACAGGCCGCGGCGTGGCGCGAGTCCGTAGGCGGCCTCCTTGAAGGCGGCATCAAGGGCCTTCCCCTGCCCGGGTCACTGAACGCCGAGCTTCGCCCATACCAGCTGGAGGGCTTCAACTGGCTGAGCTTCCTGTACCGCCACGGCCTCGGCGGCGTGCTGGCCGACGACATGGGCCTGGGCAAGACCGTCCAGGCCCTCGCACTGATCTGCGCCGCAAAAGACGCCGCCGCAGGCGATGAAGCCGGGACCGGGTCCGGGACCGCCCCGTTCCTTGTCGTCGCCCCCACTTCCGTGGTGGGCAACTGGGAGGCGGAAACGGCACGGTTCGCGCCCGGGCTCAACGTGCGCGCCATCGGCGAAACCTTCGCCAAGAGCGGCTCGCACCCGGCCGAGGCGATGGCCGGCGCGGACATCATCGTCACCTCCTACGCCCTGTTCCGGATCGACTACGAGGCCTACGCCTCCCAGACGTGGGCCGGGCTGGTCCTGGACGAGGCGCAGTTCGTCAAGAACCACCAGTCCAAGGCCTACCAGTGCGCCCGAAAACTGCCCGCCGCCTTCAAACTCGCCATCACCGGCACGCCGCTGGAGAACAACCTGATGGAGTTCTGGGCACTGACCTCGATCGTGGCCCCCGGGCTCTTTTCCAGCCCCAAACGGTTCGCCGAGTATTACCAGAAGCCGGTGGAGAAGAACGGCGACAAGGGGCAGCTGGACAAGCTCCGGCGGCGCGTCCGGCCGCTCATGATGCGGCGCACCAAGGAACAGGTCATCAGTGACCTGCCGCCCAAGCAGGAGCAGATCCTGGAAGTCGTGCTGAACCCGCGGCACCAGAAGGTCTACCAGACGCACCTGCAGCGGGAGCGCCAAAAGATCCTGGGCCTGATTGAGGACGTCAACAAGAACCGGTTCACCATCTTCCAGTCGCTGACCCTGCTCCGGCAGCTGAGCCTGGATCCCTCGCTGATCGATCCCTCCCTGTCCGGGGTGCGCTCCAGCAAGCTCGATGTCCTGTTCGAGCAGCTCGCGGACCTGGTGGCCGAAGGGCACCGGGCCCTGATCTTCAGCCAGTTCACCGGTTTCCTGGGCAAGGTCCGGGAGCGCCTGGTCGAGGAGAACATCGAGTTCTGCTACCTCGACGGCGGTACACGCAACCGCACCGACGTCGTGAACGAGTTCAAGAACGGCGCCGCGCCGGTGTTCCTCATCAGCCTTAAGGCCGGCGGCTTCGGCCTGAACCTCACCGAGGCCGACTACGTGTTCCTGCTGGACCCGTGGTGGAACCCGGCATCGGAGGCCCAGGCCGTGGACCGGACCCACCGGATCGGCCAGGCCCGGAACGTCATGGTCTACCGGCTGGTCGCCAAGGACACGATCGAGGAGAAGGTCATGGCGCTCAAGGCGAAAAAGTCGCAGCTCTTCGCCGACGTCATGGAAGGCGACGCGCTCACCGGCGGCGCCCTGACGGCGGAGGACCTGGCGGGGCTGTTCAACGACTGACGCGGAACGGACCCTGACGGGTCGGGACATTCTTTTCTATAGTTGTAGAGAATGCGGACCGTAAGATGTGCCAGAAGAGTCCGACGCAAGATATTTTGGGGAGCTGTCCGGTGCCAAAGATTGTCGACCACGACCAGCGGCGGCTTGAACTCGTCGACGCCACATGGCGGATCATCGCCCGACTTGGCATCGAAAGTGCCACCATGCGGGAAATTGCGCTCGAGGCCGGCTTCGCAAACGGCGCCCTCAAGCCATACTTCCCCACGAAGGATGACCTGCTGACATTCGCCTTCCGGCACGTCTTCAACCGCACGAACGAGCGCATTGCGGAGGTCACGGCCGGACAATCCGGGCTCCCGGCGCTCAGGGCGTTTTGCGTCGAGGTTCTGCCCCTGGATGAGGAGCGGATCAACGAAGCCCGGGTTGTCATCCCGTTCTGGCAGAAGGCCATCAACGATCCCGACAAGGCCCTGATCCACCGGGCATCCATGGAGCAGTGGTTTGCGGAGATGCTGAAGTACCTTTCCGAGGCGCGGGAGGCCGGAACCATCAGCACCGCCGTCGACGACGCCACCTTGGTTGGACAGCTGCTCAACTTCCTCCTCGGCGCGCAAATCTCGGCGGCACTCGCCCCCGATGGCCGGGTGGAACCCGGCCTGAACGAACAGCTGGAAGGGTTCCTGGCCCTGCTCGGCTGCTAGGTATCGCCAACCACCGGCCAGACCTGCGCGGCGCCCAGGCGCCTCTGCTTCCGCGGCCATCAGCGCAGCGCCTGCGGCACGGGTTCGTGCCGCAGGTAGCTGCGCCGGAACCGGCCGCTGCCGGCGGTCAGGGCCCGCAACTCCACCGCGTACCGCAACAGTTCCTGGTCCGGCACCTCGGCGCTGATCTCGGTGCCGTCGGCGCCGGCGGA
The DNA here is from genome assembly GCF_000520575.1 of Arthrobacter sp. I3. Lineage (NCBI taxonomy): Bacteria > Bacillati > Actinomycetota > Actinomycetes > Micrococcales > Micrococcaceae > Arthrobacter > Arthrobacter sp. I3. The sequence goes on along the minus strand of NZ_KI914902.1, from coordinate 100,924 downwards.
CGTGGTTCCGGTCAGGCGTGCCCGGCGGGAGGACAAGTCGCTCATCACGGCGCCCACATGGTCCTCCGAAACGCTGATGGTCACAGACGAGACCGGTTCCAGGAACTGGATGCGGGTTGTCCCGGCCGCCTCCCGGAGAGCCAGCGCCCCGGCCGCCTGGAAGGCAGCATCGGAGGAATCCACGCTGTGCGTCTTGCCGCCGATCAGCGTTACCTTGATATCCACTACCGGGAACCCGGCCGAGACGCCTTTCTGCATCTGGGCCCGCACGCCCTTTTCCACCGAGGTGATGAACGGCCCGGGAATCACGCCGCCAACGGTCTTGTCGACAAACTCGAACCCGCCGCCGCGGTCGAGTGGTTCCACCTCGATGTCGCACACCGCGTACTGGCCGTGGCCGCCGGATTGTTTGACGTAGCGCCCGTGTCCGGCGGCCGGCGCGGCAAACGTCTCCCGCAGCGGCGTGATGACCGGGACGCTCTGCAGGTTCACGCCCTGGTCCCGCAGCCTGCCCAGGACGACGTCGGCGTGCGCCTCGCCCATGCACCACAGGATCAGCTGGTGGGTTTCGGAGTTGCGTTCCACCCGCAGCGTCGGGTCCCCGGCCGTGACCTTCCCCAGGTTCCTGGCCAGGGCGTCCTCGTCGCCGTGCGTGGCGGCTTCGATGGCGACCGGCATGAGCGGGTCCGGCATGTCCCAGGCGGCCACCAGCAGCGGCAGTTCCTTGGCCGAAATTGTGTCGCCGGTCTCGGCGGTGCCCAGCTTGGTCAGCGCGCAGATATCCCCCGCGACGCAGAACGGCACTGGCCGCAGTCCTGATCCCAGCGGCGAGTACAGGTGGGTGACCCGCTCGTCGCTGTCGTGGTCCTCGTGGCCGCGGTCGGCCATTCCGCGGCCGCCCACATGGATGGCGGCGTCCTCCCGCACCACGCCGGAGAAGACGCGCACCAGGCAGACGCGGCCAAGGAACGGGTCGATCGTCGTACGGACCACTTCACCGAGCAGCGGGCCGTCGGAGGCGCAGCCGAGCGCGCCGGCGGGCACCCCGTCGAGGCCGGTCGCTGCGGGGACGCCGCGCTCCGCCGGCGTCGGAAACGCACGCACCAGGACTTCGAGCAGTTCCGCCAGGCCGAGTCCGGACTCCGCCGAGGCCGGCAGCACCGGATGGAAGGACCCGCGGGCCACGGCCGTCTCAAGATCGGTGATCAGGACGTCGGGGGCGATTTCCTCGCCTCCGAGGTAGCGGTCCATGAGCGTCTCGTCTTCGCTCTCGGCAATGATCCCTTCGATCAGGGCGCCCCGTGCGGACTCCGCGGCGGCGAGTTCGACGCCTGTCGCGGCCCGGGTGGCCGGCGCCGGTTCCGCATCACTGTAGTCGGAGACCGCGCCGGTCAGCAGTCCCAGCAGCCCGGTGACGGGACCGTCGGCGGGGACCGGCAGGTAGAGCGGAAGGATGGAGTCGCCGAATGCCAGGCGGCAGCGGGCGATGGCGGCGTCGAAGTCCGCGCGCGGATGGTCCAGGCGGCTGATGACCACGGCCCGCGGCATCCCGAGCCGCTGGCACTCGCTCCACAACGCCGTGGTCGCTGCGTCGACATCGTCGGTGGCCGAGACGACGAACAGCACCGCATCCGCCGCCCGGAGCCCTGCCCTCAGCTCGCCGATGAAATCCGTATAGCCCGGAGTGTCCAGCAGGTTGACCTTGATGTCCCCCACCATCACCGGCACCACCGCTAGCGCCACGGAGCGCTGCTGCGCGATGGCGGAAGGATCCGAGTCGCTCACCGTAGTGCCCTCGGCGATCGAGCCCTTGCGGGTGATGGCTCCGGTGGCGGCAAGCAGTGCCTCGGTGAGCATCGTTTTTCCGGAACCGGAATGCCCCACGAGTGCCACATTGCGGACCTTGTCCGGCTGTTCCGGCGGCGCGACGCCGTTGGCGTCTGCCCGCCGGAGGTCAGACGTACCCCGGACCGGTCCCCTTGACGGCGTCTTGGCGCCTTTCGACGGCATGAGAACCTCCCGGCGTCGCATCCACTCGTGCCCTGCAGGGCCTTGTGTTAAGGATTGGACACCCTGGGACGCCCGGACAGCAAGGTCTTTTTCAGGCCGTGGCCGGAGCAACCAGGGACCCGGAGGCTGCCCGGTTCCGGAGCCAACGGCCCAGGGCGTTGCCTTTGCCCTTCCACCAGCTGTCCTCGTCGCTGCCATGGTGCCACCGGAAGATCACGGCGACCATGATGAACACTCCGGCGGCGACCTCGGGCCAAGAGCCGGAGGCGGCATCGAGGAGCACGCTGAACGCCATGACCAGGATGGAAGGCAGTGCAAGTGTCCGGAACCACGTGTTGGCGACGTACCGGCTGCGGGATCGCGGCACGGAGACCGCGCGGACGAAGTCGAAGCACAGGCAGACGACCACCAGGGCCTGCCCCAGGGACATCAGGATGTGCCCCGGCAGGGAGCCGGCAAACAGGACGGCCGCCTGGAGCCCCGGACTCACGGCGTGCCCGTCAAAGCACCTGGCCGTGAAGAATCGGCAGTGGACGGATCAAACTCGGTTGAATCATGCATGCGATGCCCCCCGGCGTCTACGCTGCTCCTGCGCTGGCTCCGTGCCCGGGCTTCCCGTAGGAGCTGCAGGCGTGTCATGCCAGCCTTTTATGACACTCCAATTCAACGCGCGGAATGGGCATGAAGTCACGCAAATGAGGTACCCGACTATCGGATGGTCGGATACCTGATTGCGTTCCGGTGTACTCAGTTCGCTCCTGCCGCTACTTGCCCCGGCATTGCGACGTAACCGAAAAACGTGATGGTTGACACATTCCCCGTGCTCGTGTCATGGTTACAACACCAGATGGTCTGACCAACAGACCGAATGACTCCCCGCGATACTACGAGGAAGTAGCCACATGAATCTCTACTCGCTTATGCAGAAGCGAACCGCCACGCAGGGGCCCATCAGGGTCGGCGTCATTGGCGCCGGAAAGTTCGCCTCAATGTTCCTGACGCAGGCACTGAACACCGAGGGGATCCACGTTGTCGGCGTCGCCGACATCGACGTCCCCAAGGCCAGGGGCGCACTCCAGCGCACGGGCTGGCCGGCAGAGCGCTACGCCGCCAGGAATTTCGCCGAAGCCCTCCGCAACGGCACCACCTTCGTCACGGAAAGCTCCGCGGACCTCATCAGGCTCCCGGAAGTTGAGGTCATCCTCGAGGTGACCGGAAACCCGATCGTCGGCACCGCCCATGCCGTGCAAAGCATCGACAACGGCAAACACATCATCATGGTCAACGTCGAGGCCGACTGCATGGTGGGCCCGATCCTCCAGCGCCGCGCCGAAGCCGCGGGCGTGGTCTACTCCATGGCCTACGGCGACCAGCCCGCCCTGATCTGCGAAATGGTCGACTGGTGCCGCACGGTCGGATTCGACATTGTCGCCGCCGGCAAGGGCACCAAGTACCTCCCGGAGTACAACTACTCCACCCCGGACACCGTGTGGAACTACTACGGCTTCAGTGACGAACAGCTTGCGTCCGGTGACTTCAACCCCAAGATGTTCAACTCCTTCCTGGACGGCACCAAGTCGGCGATCGAAATGGCGGCAGTGGCCAACGGCACGGGCCTCACCCCTCAGGACGAAGGGCTCTTCTTCCCTCCGGCCGGCGTTGATGACCTGCCGAACGTGTACCGCGAGAAATCCGTTGGCGGGATCCTGACCCGGCGCGGCACCGTGGAGATCGCCTCCAGCCTGAACCGGGACGGCACCGAGGTGGAGCGCGACCTGCGCTGGGGCGTCTATGTCACCTTCGAGGCCAAGACCGACTACGCAGTGCAGTGCTTCGCCGAATACGGCGTCAAGACCGACCCCACCGGGCGGTACGGGTCGCTGTACCGGCCGTACCACATGATCGGGCTCGAGCTGGGCGTCAGTATCGCCTCGGCCGTGCTGCGCGGGGAAGCCACCGGCTCGCCCACCGGCTTCCGCGGCGACGTGATGACGACGGCAAAGAAGGACCTCAAGGCAGGCGAAATCCTGGACGGCGAAGGCGGGTACACCGCGTTCGGCAAGCTGGCCCCGGCCCGGATCTCGCTGGAGCGCAACGCCCTGCCGCTGGGCCTCGCGCACGGCATGAAACTCAAGCGCGACGTCCCCAAGGACGGCACCGTCTCCTGGGACGACGTCGACGCCGACGAAACCCTCTTGGCCGTCCAGATCAGGCGGCAGCTGGAGACGGAATTCCGGACCGAGATGCTCACCCACGCATAGGTCAGACCGTCAGGCCGAGACTACGATGGAAATGCCGCCGGCGGTTGGCCGGCGGCAGGGAAATCAACGAGGTGGTCGAACATGAGCGCAGAAGCATGGGAACCGGTCCAGAGGGTCCGGACCTACGAACAGGTGATGTCCCAGATCGAGGACAGGATCCTGGACGGCAGGCTGAAGGCAGGGGACAAACTGCCCAGCGAACGGGATCTCTCGGCACTTCTGGGAGTTTCCCGGCCGTCGCTCCGGGAATCACTCAGAGTCCTGGAGGCCCTGGGCATCGTGGATATCCGTCCCGGCGGCGGGGCAGAAGGCGGGGCAGTGCTGGTCGGCGAACCGGGATCCGGATTCGTCAACCTGCTCAAGCTCCAGCTCGCACTGGGTCAATTCGACCAGAAAGAGGTTCTTGAAACCCGGATCGCGCTGGAAACCTGGTGCTGCGAGGAAGCCGCGGTGCGGGCCAGCGAACAGGACCACCACGAACTGGAACTGATCCTGGATGCGATGGATAACCCCGACATTTCAACCGCAGAGTTCAACCGACTGGACGCCGCATTCCACGTCCGGATCGCCGAATCAACAGGCAACACACTTTCCTCCCACTTGATGGGCTCGCTTCGGACGGCAATCAACCGCCAGATGATCGAGGCCTATGCGCGGCTGGAGGACTGGAAGAAAACCGCAACAGTCGTTCGCAGCGAACACCGCCACATCCTCGATGCCATCCGGCAGCGGGACGCGAATGAGTCCAGGCGCGCTGTGGGGGATCACATCCGCAGCTTTTACAACATTGGAAACGTCGAGGCACCGAACCACCCGCGCTGACGCCCGCTGACGGCGTCGCCCGGTGCAGGCCCTCGGCACCCGGGACAGGGGAAAATCCCCTCCCATATCGAAAGAGATAGGGACGCTGATGAGCACGCTCACGCAAACACAGACCCGCCAGGCTGAACACGGTTCACCGGACAAGCTCAAGGTCGCGATCGGAAGTGCCGTCGGCACGACGATCGAAAACTACGACTTCCTCGCCTACGGCACGGCCGCCGCGCTCTATTTCGGCACCGCATTCTTTCCGGGCCAGGACCCCGTCGCCGCCACCCTGCTGGCGTTCGCCACCCTCGCCGTAGGCTTTGCCATGCGGCCGCTGGGCGGGCTGATCGGCGGCTTCCTCGGTGACAAATACGGCCGCAAACCGGTCCTTGTCGGCGCGTTGCTGGTCATGGGTGCCGCGACCTTCCTGATCGGCGTCCTGCCCACCTACCAGCAGGTGGGCGTCCTGGCACCGATCCTGCTCGTCGCGATCCGCATCATCCAGGGCCTGGCCTTCGGCGCCGAATGGGGCGGCGCCATCATGATGACTTTCGAGCACGCTCCATGGCGCCAGCGCGGCCGCTACACCGGCATTCCGCAGGCCGGTGTCCCGCTTGGTCTGTTGCTGGCCAACCTCGTCTTCCTTGCCACCACCGGCTGGAACAACGAATGGTCCTGGCGCGTGCCGTTCCTCGCCAGTTCCGTCCTGATAATTGCCGGCATCATCATCCGACTGAAGGTCAGCGAATCCCCCGAGTTCGAGGAAACGAAAGCCAAGGGCGAACTCGTCAAGAATCCGCTCCTGACCGTCATCAAGAATGACTGGCGCACCATTCTGCGGGTCATCGGCCTTCGGCTGGCAGAATCCGGCGGCTTCTACGTGATCGTCACGTACTTGCTCTCCTACATCGTCGCCAACAAGCTGGTCGACCGCCAGACCGGCCTGACGGGCCTGGTGCTCGCCGCAGCATTGGGCGTGGTGACCACAATCCTTTGGGGCCGGCTCACGGACAGGATCGGACGCCGCAGTCTCTACATCGTCGGCACTGCAGGCATCATCCTCTTCGGCTTCCCGATGTTCCTCATGGTCAACACGGGCGTCCCGTTCATGGTGATCCTCGTATATATCATCGGGTTGCCGATCCTGCACGACATGCTCGCCGGCGCCCAGGGCGCCTGGTTCTCCGAGCTGTTCCCCGCCAACACCCGGACTTCCGGGGCATCCATCGGATACCAGTTCTCGGCCGCAATCTCCGGCTTCATCCCCCTCATCGCAGCAGCCACGGCCGCGGCCTGGGGCTGGAGCGGCGTGGCAATCGTCTACATGGCCTGCGGAGCCATCGGGCTCATCGCCGCCCTGCTCACCAGGGAAACCTGGGGAAACCGCGAACGCGCCGCCGTCGACCAGCTCATCGCCGCCAGCAAGTAGGCCACGGCAGCCCCCCGCCGGAGGCAACAACAGCTGTGCCCGGGACCACTGGTCCCGGGCACAGCTGTGTGTCCTGGCCGATGAGTCCTAGCCCATGCCCCTCGGCCGCCACACCACCAGCGCCTGCGACCGCGCCTGCGGACGCTTGCCGCGGGCCAGGCTGACGACGTCGCCGGCAGTTCCTGCGGCGAAGATCCGCGAATCGGCCCCTTGGCGGCGCCGGCCCAGCTCCTCAGTCAGTTCGCCGACCCGGCGCTGCAGGGCGGCCACCTGGTTCTCCAGCTGCAGGATCCGCTTGATGCCCTCGAGCGAGACCCCCTCCTGGGAGAGCCGCTGGACCTCGCGGAGCATGTTCACATCCCGCTGCGAGTAACGCCGCGACTTGCCCGGGGCACGGCTGGGCGAAACGATGCCCAGCCGGTCGTACTGGCGCAGCGTCTGCGGGTGCATGTCCGCCAGTTCCGCGGCAACGGAGATGACGAAGATCGGCTGGTCGAAGTCGATGGCCATGGCTGGATCCCGTTCCTAGAGCCGGGCCTTGGCTGTCAGGCCCGCGCGGACGTCCTCATTGGCGGTGGCCGTGGCGAAGGCCTTCACGGCCTCCTCCGCTTCCTTGTTCAGCTTCCGCGGAACAGCGACGTCGATCGTCACCAGCAGATCGCCGGTGGCTTTGGCGTGCTTGACGCCGCGGCCCTTGACACGCAGGGTCCTGCCCGAAGGCGTCCCTGCCGGAACCCTGACCTTGACCGTGTCGCCGTCGATCGTCGGAACCTCGATGTCGGCGCCCAGGGCCGCCTCCGGGAAGGAGACCGGGACGTGGATCCGGAGGTTGTCGCCGTCGCGGACATAGAACTCGTGCGGCTTAACCGAGACGGTGACCATGAGGTCGCCGTTCCCGGCGGGGGCGTACTGCCCCTTGCCGCGGACGCGGACCTTTTGTCCGTCCTTGATGCCGGCCGGGATGCGGACGTCGATGACCTCGCCGTCCGGTTCACGCAGACCGATCGTGGTGCCGCGGATGGACCCGCCGAATGAGATCGAGGTCGACGCGGTGCGGTCCGAGCCCTTCTGCGGAGCCCGCTGGAAGGACTGGCCCCCGCCGCCGAATCCGCCGCCGCCGAAGAGATCTGCGAACTCGGGCGGGATGCCGCCGGCCGTGCTGTAGCCGCC
>NZ_KI914902.1:89820-93147 GCF_000520575.1 Arthrobacter sp. I3 | reverse complement strand
CGCCGGTAAAGAGCCCGCCGAAGAGGTCCTCGAAACCAGCTCCGCCGCCAGCCCCGCCGCTTCCGCCAGGGGCAAAGCGTGCGCCGCCGCCCATGGCCCGGATGGCGTCGTACTGCTGGCGCTCATCGGGATCCGAGAGCACGGAATAGGCCTCGGAGATGTCCTTGAACTTCTTCTCCGACGCGACGTTCCCCGCATTGGTGTCCGGGTGGTGCTGCCGGGCAAGTTTGCGGTAAGCCTTCTTGATGTCGGCGTCGGAAGCGTCCTTGGCGACACCAAGGATCTTGTAGAAGTCCTTGTCCACCCAGTCCTGGCTAGCCAATGGCGTTTCCTTTCAAAAGTCGTGCAGAGTGCGCTTCGCAGATGATGGGCCCACGGCTGCGAGGGTCCCAACACGAGCTTGCGAGCGTTGGGAGCAGCCGGGGACGGGCACCGCCCCCTATCCGGCGGAGCGCCAGAGGCAACCTACGCCGGTACCGCCACGATCACCTGGGCGGCGCGGAGGACACGGTCGCCGGACTTGTAGCCCGAGCGCAGCACCTGGCTGACGGTATCGATTTCGATATCCGTGCCGGGCTGCTGGATGAGGGCCTCGTGGATGGTCGGATCGAACTCCACGCCGGTCTCATCGATGCGGACCAGTCCGTACGTCTTCAGCGCAGCCTCCAGTTTGGCGGCGATCGCGGCGAAGGGGCCGTCCGCGAGGTCGCCGTGCTGGCGGGCGGCGTCGACGTCGTCCAGCACCGGGAGCAGGGAGTTCAGGACGCCGATGACGGCCATCTCCCCCGCCACGGCCCGGTCGCGTTCGACCCGCTTGCGGTAGTTGACGTACTCGGCCTGCAGCCGGCGGAGGTCATTCCTGAGCTCCTCCGCCGCGGCCGCGTCAACGCCCTGGGCCACAGATTCCGCGGCGGGCACCTCAACACTGTTGAGGATGTCCTCTGCCTGGGACAGGGCGTCCCCGGAGTCTGCCGCGGCAGCGGCGTGATCCTGGCCGGGGTGGCGGGCCTGGCCGGTCTTCGGATCAACCTTGCGGTTGTCGTGGATCACCGGCTTCTGCGGCTCGTTCTCCTGCTGTTCCGCGTCGCGCCGGCTCTCGGAAGAACCGTGCTCTTCTTCGTTACCGTGGTGCGGCATGATTACTTCTTCTCGTCTTCGTCAACGATTTCGGCGTCGACGATGTCCTCATCGGAAGCGGCTGCCTGCTCGCCCGCGGGGGCACCCTCCGCGCCGGTGGCGCCGTCGGGGGATCCGGCGTGGGCGTAGATGGCTTCGCCGAGCTTGCTCTGGGAAGCCTGCAGCTTCTCAAACGCGGTCTTCACGGCGGCGTCATCGGTGCCTTCGAGGGCCTTCTTGAGCGCGTCGACGTCGGCCTTGACTTCGGTCTTGACCTCTTCCGGCAGCTTGTCGGCGTTGTCCGCGATCAGCTTGTCCACGGAGTACGCGAGCTGTTCGGCCGTGTTGCGGGTATCGGTGGCCTCGCGGCGCGCCTTGTCCTCGGCTGCGTGCTCTTCGGCGTCATGGACCATGCGGTCGATGTCTTCCTTGGACAGCGCGGTTCCGCCGGTGATGGTCATGGACTGCTCCTTGCCGGTGCCCTTGTCCTTCGCCGAAACGTGCACAATGCCGTTGGCGTCGATGTCGAAGGTGACCTCGACCTGCGGGACGCCGCGGGGAGCCGGGGCGATGCCGGTCAGTTCGAACGTGCCCAGCGGCTTGTTGTCGCGGGTGAACTCACGCTCGCCCTGGAAGACCTGGATGGCCACGGACGGCTGGTTGTCATCCGCGGTGGTGAAGGTCTCGCTCCGTTTGGTGGGGATGGCCGTATTGCGCTCGATCAGGTGCGTCATGATGCCGCCCTTGGTTTCGATGCCCAGGGACAACGGGGTGACGTCGATCAGGAGCACGTCCTTGCGCTCACCCTTGAGGACACCGGCCTGCAGGGCGGCGCCGACGGCGACGACCTCATCGGGGTTGACGCCCTTGTTGGGCTCCTTGCCGCCGGCCAGTTCCTTGACGAGGTCGTAGACGGCCGGCATGCGGGTGGAGCCGCCGACGAGCACGATGTGGTCGATCTCGGAGAGCTTGATGCCGGCTTCCTTGATGACGTCCTGGAACGGCTTCTTGGTGCGGTCCAGCAGGTCCTTGGTGAGGTCCTGGAACTTGGCGCGGGTCAGCTGCTCGTCCAGGTGGACCGGGCCGTCGGGGGTGACGGACAGGTACTGGAGGGAAACGTTGGTGCTGGAGGAGGAGGAGAGTTCCTTCTTGGCCTGCTCCGCGGCTTCGCGGAGACGCTGCAGGGCAATCTTGTCCTTCGTGAGGTCGATGCCCTTGACCTTGAGCTGGTTCAGCAGGTATTCAACGACGCGCTGGTCCCAGTCGTCGCCGCCGAGGTGGTTGTCACCGGCGGTGGCGCGGACCTGGATGGTGGAGAAGTTGTCCTCATCCTTGCCGACCTCCAGGAGGGAGACGTCGAAGGTTCCGCCGCCGAGGTCGAAGACCAGGATGAGTTCATCTTCCTTGCCCTTGTCCAGGCCGTAGGCCAGGGCGGCCGCGGTGGGCTCGTTGACGATGCGCAGGACGTTCAGGCCGGCGATTTCTCCGGCCTCCTTGGTGGCCTGGCGCTGGGCGTCGTTGAAGTAGGCCGGCACGGTGACGACGGCGTCGGTGACCTTTTCACCGAGGTAGGACTCGGCGTCGTTCTTAAGCTTCATGAGGATACGGGCGGAAATTTCCTGCGCCGTGTACTTCTTGTCGTCAATGGCGACGGTCCAGTCAGTGCCCATGTGGCGCTTGACGGACGCGATGGTGCGGTCAATGTTGTTGACGGCCTGGCGCTTGGCGATCTCGCCGACCAGGACCTCGCCGGACTTGGAGAAGGCAACAACCGACGGCGTGGTGCGGCCACCCTCGGCGTTGGCAATGACGGTGGGCTCGCCACCTTCGAGAACGGAGACGACGGAGTTAGTGGTTCCGAGGTCAATACCTACTGCACGTGACATGGATTGTTTCCTTACTTCCTAGGAATCTTGCGGAGATGGCCGCGGACCCGCAGTGGCTCTAACCACAAGGGCTCTAACCGCAGTGGGTCCGACCGTTATTGAGCGATCTACACTCAACTTTACCCAGAGGGGGACATAAGTCAATTTAAAGTTGAGCGAAGTCGACTCAACTTTGCTTTCCAGTCCCGCCCGCGGCAGCTCCCCGCCGCCTAAATTCCCCTCAATCCAGCCCTTCCGGCGCGTCCCGGGCGGCGTTTCGCCCTGCGCGAACCTGCACGATGGGCGCAGGGGCGCAGACCATGGCAGGGGACCAGCCGGCACCCGC
>NZ_KI914902.1:88594-89720 GCF_000520575.1 Arthrobacter sp. I3 | reverse complement strand
CGGCGGCTCCGGCCACGCCGGCCTCGCCATAGTCCCCCGCCGCGTACTCCCCCTCGACGGCGGTGGGCGGGAGTTGGCCGGCCGTGCCGGCGGAGCCGTAGTCGCCCTCAACGTATTGCCCCTCAGGTGCCGCGGCCTCTGCCTCAACTTCCGCGGGACCGGCATCGACGTTCCGCGGCGCCGCTTCTCCGGGGACATTCTCATCAGGCGTGTTCTCTGCCGGCCTGTTCTCTTCAGGCCTGGTCTCTTCAGACATGGATGGATCCTTCCTGGACGCATCTGGCGCGCCCGTGCGGGCGCAGGGGCAGTCTATCGAGCGCCACGGCAGGGCAACAGGGGAACCTGGCTTACCGGGCAGTGCCGGCCGCCGGCAGGCCCGCGACGTCGGCCAGCACCGCGAGGTGGTGGCCGAAGAGCTCCTCCCGGGCAGTGAAGGTGTCCGGGCCGTACTGGCCGAAAACTTCGAAACTGACGGCGCCGAAGAGTGAGGTCCAGGCCAGTGTGCCGCGGGCCAGGAGGTCATCCGGCACCGCCAGGCCGAACTCGGCGCGGATTTTCGCCAGGTCCCCCGCCAGTCCGGCGGCCACGGCAGGACCCCCCCGCCGCGTACTCCCCCTCGACGGCGGTGGGCGGGAGTTGGCCGGCCGTGCCGGCGGAGCCGTAGTCGCCCTCAACGTATTGCCCCTCAGGTGCCGCGGCCTCTGCCTCAACTTCCGCGGGACCGGCATCGACGTTCCGCGGCGCCGCTTCTCCGGGGACATTCTCATCAGGCGTGTTCTCTGCCGGCCTGTTCTCTTCAGGCCTGGTCTCTTCAGACATGGATGGATCCTTCCTGGACGCATCTGGCGCGCCCGTGCGGGCGCAGGGGCAGTCTATCGAGCGCCACGGCAGGGCAACAGGGGAACCTGGCTTACCGGGCAGTGCCGGCCGCCGGCAGGCCCGCGACGTCGGCCAGCACCGCGAGGTGGTGGCCGAAGAGCTCCTCCCGGGCAGTGAAGGTGTCCGGGCCGTACTGGCCGAAAACTTCGAAACTGACGGCGCCGAAGAGTGAGGTCCAGGCCAGTGTGCCGCGGGCCAGGAGGTCATCCGGCACCGCCAGGCCGAACTCGGCGCGGATTTTCGCCAG
>NZ_KI914902.1:83845-88494 GCF_000520575.1 Arthrobacter sp. I3 | reverse complement strand
CGGCGAGCCGCCCGGCCCGGAAGGCGCCGTCGAGGATTCCAATCAGGGCCGAAATCACCCTCGTCCCGGGGCCGGTGGTCCGCTCCACCGGGGCCCGGTAACCAGGCACCGGACTGCCAAAGAGCAGGGCGTAGCGCGATGGCTCATGCAGCGCCCAGTCCCGCACCGCGCAGCCCAGTGTCACGAAGCGCCCGCCGAAGTCATCCTCCGGCACTGCCCCGACGGCGGCATCCACCGCATCGCCAAGTTCGTTGTACGCATCAATCAGCAGAAGGGTCAGCAGTTCCTCGCGGCTCTCAACGTATCGGTAGACCGCCGAAGAGACGACCCCGAGATCACGGGCCACGGCACGGAGGGACAGCGCGGCGGCCCCGTGCAGCGCCAGATGCTCCCGGCCCAGGCGGATGATATCGGCCACCGTCTGAGCCCGGGCACGCTCGCGCGGGGTGCCCAGCCGCACCGCCGCCGGGGCCGCTCCGGCCGGGCCGGCCGCAACGCCGGCGTCTGTCGCGCCCGCAATCCTGTCCTCTGGCATGAGTCCAGCATTCCACATCCAAGAGCACTGTCAACAAATGTGAGCACTGCTCTTGACTTGTCGGCAGCGGCGTCGCATCCTGAATGGGAGAGCACTGCTCTCGTTATTTGAAAAGGAGATCGGAATGTCCCAACCTGCAGCCTCCGGGCACCAACCGTCCAGGCTCCACGTCGTCACAGGGGCCGGGCCGGTGGGCTGGACAGTCGCCGAACAGTTGGCAGCGGCGGGACACCGGGTGCGCCTCCTGACAAGGTCCGGCAGCGGACCCGCCCACCCGCTGGTGGAACGAGTGTCGATCGACGTGTCCGAGCCCGCCCGGCTCGGCGAGGCCTTCCAGGGCGCCGCGGCCGTTTTTCACTGCATCCACGGCTCGCGGTACAACGCCGAGGTGTGGGCCAGGGAACTCCCGGCCGCCGAGCTGAATGTGCTCGCCGCGGCGGGCGCAGCGGGCGCCGTCGTGGTCTTCCCGGAAAGCCTGTACTCCTACAGCACCCCGGAAAACATCATGACCGAGGACAGCCCCCGGAAGGCGCAGGGCGGCAAGCGCGGAGTCCGGACCGCACTGCTCGCAGCCCGGGCGGCCTCCCCCACCGCCACCGTGAGCATGGTGGCCGGCGATTTCTTCGGGCCGCGGGTCCGCAACTCGCACGCCGGCGAGCGCATGGTCCGGCCCGTCGCGGCCGGCAGGCCAATGCAGGTGATCGGGCGGGCGGACCAGCCGCATTCCTTCACGTACGTTCCGGACCTCGCAGCCGCCATGATTGCGGCGGCTGACAGGCCTCAGGTGTGGAACCGGGTATGGCATGCGCCCACCGGACCTGCACTGACCCAGCGCGAGATCGCGGGGGCATTCGCCAAGGCGGCCGGCGCCCGGGCACCGCGTGTCACCGGAGTTCCCGGGTGGGCGGTGAGGGCAATGGGAGTGTTTTCTCCGGATATGCGGGACCTGGCCGAGACCCTGTACCAGTTCGAGCACCCCTTCGTCATGGATTCCACGGCGAGCCAGGCCGCCCTGGGGCTCACACCGACCCCGCTGCACGAGGCAGCCGCCGCCACCGTCGCCTGGTGGGGGGACGGCGGGCGGTGACTGGGGGACAGTGACGGCGGCTGCGGTCTTCGGTTCCGCCTAGCGGACCCCGGCCTCCTCGTTTTCGGCCGGATCTGCCTTCGGATTTTCGGCGGACAGCGTGGCCCGGGCGCCATCGCCGGCCACGGCCCCGCTCCCGGGCCGGCCGGGCTTGCCGGGCCACCAAAGCCGCGGGCCGATGTCGTAGGCCAGCGCGGGCACCAGCAGGGAACGGACCAGCACCGTGTCCAGCAGGACGCCGAACGCGACGATGAAGGCGAGCTGGACCAGGAACATGATCGGGATGACGCCGAGGGCCGCGAAGGTGGCCGCGAGGACCACCCCGGCAGAGGTGATGACCCCGCCTGTCACTACGAGGCCGCGCAGGATGCCGGCCCGGGTGCCGTGCTTGAGGGATTCTTCCCGGACCCGGCTCATCAGGAAGATGTTGTAGTCGACGCCCAGTGCCACGAGGAAGACGAAGCCGAACAGGGGCACCGTCGCATCCGCGCCTGGGAAGCCGAAGACATTGTTGAACACGAAGGCGGAGACGCCCATCGCCGCGGCGTAGGACAGGACCACGGACGCGACCAGCAGGACCGGTGCGAGCACCGAGCGCAGCAGCAGCATGAGGATGACCAGGATGACGCCCAGGACCACCGGGATGATGGTGACGAGGTCGCGCTGGGCAGTGGTGTTGGTATCCAGCGCCGTGGCCGTCACGCCGCCGACCAGCACACCGCTGTCTATCTTCTTCAGGTCCTGGCGGAGCGACACCACGGCGTTTTCGGCTTCCGCGGAGTCCGCGGCGTGGTTCAGCGTCGCGTTGATCAGGACCTTCCCGTCCCTGATTGCGGGGGCAGCCGGCGCGCCCGGGGCGCCGGTGATGACCGGGGCGCCGCCTTCGGCCAGCAGATAGGCGTCTCCGACGCCGTCGCTGGTCTGTAGCTTCGCCAGAACCTCCTGGGCGTTTGCCTCGTCGGCCACGATCACCGCGGGGCTGCCGGACCCGGCGTCGAAGTGCCGGCCCAGGGCTTCTTGCCCGTCGACGGCATTGGAGGCAGTGAGGATGACGTCGGTCTGGGCGACGCCGTTGGCTTTAAGCTGCAGGAGGCCGGTAGCGGCTACCAGGAGCAGCAGCACCGAGGCGACCCAGACCGTGCGCGGCCGGCGGGATACGAGCGAACCGGTCGCCCGCCAGAGTCCCTTCTGGCCCTCGAGGCCGGTGACCAGTGCCGGTTCCCGATCGGTTTCCGGGAGCAGCCTGGGCCGGAACGGCCAGAACGCGGCCCGGCCCAGCAGTGCCATCAGGGCCGGCAGCAGGGTCAGGGCGGCGAAGAGCGCGCAGAGGATGCCCGCCGCCGCCACCGGGCCGAGGGCCTTGTTGGAGTTGAGGTCGGAGAACAGCAGGCAGAGCAGCGCGATGATTACGGTGGCGCCGGAGGCCAGGATCGGTTCCCAGGCCGCCTTCCATGCGGTGACGGCGGCGGCCGTCCGGTTGGTGGTGTGGGTCAGGGCTTCGCGGAACCGGGCCACATACAGCAGTGCGTAGTCGGTGGCTGCGCCGATGACCAGGATGGACAGGATGCCCTGGCTCTGGCCGTTCAACTGGATCCAGCCGGCCTTGGCCATGCCGAACACCAGCAGGATCGCGGCGCACAGCGCGAAGACCGAGGTGAACAGCACCATGACGGGCAGCAGCAGGGAGCGGTAGACAATCAGCAGGATCAGGAACACGGCGCCCAGGGCCACGAGCAGCAGGATGCCGTCAATGCCGGCAAAGGCACTCACCAGGTCCGCGGTGAGCCCGGCCGGTCCGGTGACGAAGGTCTGCATTCCGGCCGGCGCGGACGCCCGGACCTCGTTGCGCAGTTCTTTGACCACCGTTTTCACTTCCGCCGAGGAATCGATGGGCACCACGAACTGGACTGCCTTGGCGTCCTCGGAGGGGATGGGACCGATCACCGTGCTCCCGGCCTGCAGGGCCTCCAGCTTGCCCTTGAGGGCCGCGGTCTCGCGGAGCTGGGCCGGGGTGAATGCGGAGTCACTCTCAACCACGATCACTGCCGGGATCTCCTTGGAGTCCCTGAACTTGGCCTGCCAGTCCGCGGCCTCGGTGGCCTCGGCTCCGGCGGGAAGGAACGATGCCTGGTCATTCGATGACACCTCGCTGAGGCGGCCGAATGTAGGGCCGCCGACGCCGGCGATGGCCAGCCAGGCCAGGACGAGCACTGCGGGGACCAGCCAGCGCAGCCAGAACGGGACACGGGTCGCCGCGGACGAAGTCGTTTTCATGTTTCCTTCCAGGGTGCGCCTCGGAGTGGGAGCAGAGATCAACTCCATAGTAGACTATCTCCATCATCGAGATAACCCATTGGCCGGGGCACCGGAGGAGAATAGAGACAGCCGGCGTCAGGCCGCTGCGCAGACCCTGCAGTAGACTCCCGAAGGCGCCGTCGACAGCGCCGACCTGCCGCGGTCAGACCGCCGGGGCCGGATCAAGGGACGAAGGAGGTCCGCCGTGTCAGCCGAATCCCCGGGCCTATCCGAAAACGCAGGCCTATCCGAAGACGCGGCCTCGCCCAGGAACACAGTCCCGCCCGAAGCCGCCGGTCCGCCGCCCCTCGTCCGGCTCCTGCAGGAATTCACCCTCGAAGCCAACCGCTATGTGGACTCCGCCGGCGGCCGCAATGACATGCACCGCACGGACCTCAACGCCCTCGCCGTCATCATGCGGCACGCGGCGCGGGACCAGATTGTCACTCCAGGGGTGCTGAGGAAAGAGCTGAACCTCAGCTCCCCGGCCACCACCGCACTGATCGACCGGCTCCACAGTTCCGGCCACGTGGTCCGTGAGCGCGAGGGCGCGGACCGCCGCCAGGTGCAGCTGCGCATGACGCCCAAGGCCTACCGGGACGGCGGCGCAATGTTCCTGCCGCTGGCCCGCCACATGGGCGCAGCCATGGCGAACTTCACGCCCGGAGAACTGGAGATCGCCACCCGCTTCATGAACTCCATGATCGATGCCACTGTCCGGGCCGGTGAGGA
>NZ_KI914902.1:81343-83745 GCF_000520575.1 Arthrobacter sp. I3 | reverse complement strand
GGAGCAATCGCCGGGGCAGCGCCCCGGCTGATGGGCGGCTGCCCGGGCGTCACGGATGGGCGGCGGTTTGCGGCCGGCCACCAGGGAGCGCCTCCGCCAGTGCAGAAGGCGCCGTCTCCGGCGTCGTCTCCTCTTCCTGGGACCCGCCAAAGCGCCTGCCGACGCCGACGGCGGCCGCTGCCAGTGCCAGCGGAACCCCCAGCGCCCAGCCGCTGAAGATCAGGACGGCCACCATGACCCCGGCCGCCACGATCACGCCGTACCAGGCAACGGTCCGCGGCTGCAGCAGCCGGATGCCGGCCGCCAGCCCAAACGCGGTGACGGCCGTGAAACACGCCGAGGCCGCGCCGATCTGGAACTGCATGTCGGTGAGTCCGGCGACGGCGGCAGCGAAGGACAGCAAGGTCAGGACGGCCAGAGTTGCCAGGCTTGCGGCGGGTACCTGTCCCCGCCCGGCACCGCGTGCAAGCGCGGTCGGCAGCACGCCGTCGGACGCCAGAGCAGCCCCGAGCCGGCTGGCCCCGGCCACGAAGGTGTTGATGGGGCCGAACGTCAAAACCGCCGCCGCAACCGCGGTGAGCGGGGCCGCCAATGAGCCCAGCCCTTTCTCCAGCAACGCCGCGACGGGCACCGCAGTAGCGGGCAGTTCCGGGCCGAGGACGGCCACCGAGGCGGCGACAACGCCAATGTAGACCGCGCCCACCACAATCAGCGTGAGCCACGTGGCCCGCCGGAGATCGCGCCCGGGGTTCCGGAACTCACCGGCCAGGTGCGAGACGGCTTCCCAGCCGGCGAAGCAGAAGAACAGCAGACTCGCGGCACCGCCGACCGCCCAGTAGCCGTGCGGGGCGAAGGGCTGGAAATTTTCCGCTTTGGCGTGCGGTACCGCGAGCACGACGGCGAGCGCGAGCAGTGCCACCAGCAGCACCATGAGCGCCAGTTGCATGCGGCTGGAAACCCTGATGCCGACGGCGTTGCTCGCGAAGGCGGACAGCAGGATCACCGCCGCCGCGAGGACTGCGGTGTCCCGGCCGCCGCCGACGGCGTGGGCGATGTAGTTGCCGCCGATCACGGCCGTAGCCGGGGCGCCGAAGGGGATCGAAAAGAAGAAGAGGTACCCGGCCACCACCGAGGCGCGGCGACCAAAGGCACGCTTGACGAAGTGGGCGATCCCGCCGGCGTCGGGCTGCTGGCGGCTCATTTCGGCGAAGCTGAAGGCAACGGGAACGCAGAACACCAGCAGGACGGCCCAGGCCAGGAGCGACGCCGGGCCGGCCTCCTTGGCTGCGATGGCGGGAAGCACCAGAACACCCGAGCCCAGGATCGCGCCGACATAGATTCCGGTGGCCCGGAACAGGCCCAGTCCGTTGCCGGCGCCGCTGCCGCTGCCATCATTTTTTCTGTTGACTTTCACCCCTCCAATCATCCGTAGAATCACCGGCGCCGGAAGCGGCAAAACTGACGGCCACCCGCAAAAAACTGCCTGCCGCCGCGTGCCTGCTGACCCGCAGTCGGGGGTCCACCCTTTTCCGGGCGCGGGAGGGTAGCGTTCCATTATGAGTGCGCAGCAGCCTGACGATGTGTACACGCACGGCCACCACGAGTCGGTGGTCCGTGCCCATGCCTCCCGCACGGCGGAGAATTCGGCAGCGTTCGTGCTCCCGCATCTGATGCCCGGGACCTCCGTCCTCGACGTCGGCTGTGGGCCTGGCAGCATCACCTGCGACTTCGCGGAGCTGGTGGCGCCGGGCATGGTCACGGGCCTGGACCGCTCCCCCGACATCATCGCCCAGGCCGCGGCCCTCGCCGTCGAGCGCGGCGTGGACAACGTCGGCTTTGCCGCCGGCAACATCTACGACCTCGACTTCCCGGACGAATCCTTCGACGTCGTCCACGCCCATCAGGTCCTCCAGCACCTCACGGACCCCGTCGCGGCGCTGCGGGAGATGCGCCGGGCGGCCAAGGCAGGCGGGATTGTGGCGGTGCGCGACGCCGACTTCCACGGCATGAGCTGGTACCCGGCCATCCCCGAGCTCGACGACTGGATGGAGCTCTACCAGCGGATCGCCCGTCGCAACGGCGCCGAGCCCGACGCCGGCCGCCGGCTCGTGTCCTGGGCGCAGGCCGCCGGCTTCACGGATGTGGCGCCGTCCAGCAGCAACTGGCTCTACGCCACTGGGCATGAGCGGCGCTGGCAGGCCCGGGTGTGGGGCGAGCGGGTGCTGCATTCCTCCTTTGCCGACCAGGCGCTCGAGTACGGCCTGGCCAGCGAGGCGGACCTGGCCCGGATTTCCGCGGGCTGGCACCGGTGGGGCTCCACCGACGACGGCTGGTTCCTGATTCCCAACGGCGAGGTCATCGCCCGGGCGTGAGCGGCGGCCGGCGGTCACAGCACCGGCACA
>NZ_KI914902.1:69272-81243 GCF_000520575.1 Arthrobacter sp. I3 | reverse complement strand
CACCGGCACAGCCCGCCGAAAGTGCAGCCATAACTCCGCGCCTGAGGCTGGGTACAGGCCGAATCCTCGGCCGGCCCGGAAGCCCGGGCCCCAGCAAAGGAGTTTCACCATGGCAAAGATCAACAAGACCACCGCGGGCATCATGCTCGCTGCGGTGATCGGCGGCGGCGCCATCGGCGCATCGGCCATTCCCGCGATGGCTGCCGATTCCACCGGCAGCTCGTCCTCGACCCAGGCCACCGACGGCTACGGCACCGGGGGCCAGCGCGGCCCGCACCAGGCCAACGGAAAGACGGAGGAGGTCCTCACCGGCGACGCCGCCACGAAGGTCGAGGCGGCGGTAAAGGCCGCCCAGCCGGATGCGACGATCGAGCGGATGGAGACCGACGCCGACGGCGCCACCTACGAAGCCCACATCACGAAGGCGGACGGCACGCGCGCCACTGTCCTGCTGGATGCGAACTTCACGGTGACCGCAACCCAGGAGGGCCAGGGCGGACCCGGCGGCGGCCATGGCGGCCCCGGGGACACCGCCACGGATGGCTACACGTCCAACGGCTAACCCTTAGCGGGTCTTGGGCGCGCTCCTTGCACGCCCAAGACCCGCGATGCTGGCGGCTCGGCCGGCCTCCGGGGCGTTCGCCGTCGAGTTGCCGGCAGCCATTCCCTGCTTCCGGGTCTGCGGATAGGGTGCATTAGATATCTGCACTGGAGACCCACGGCAAGGAGAAACCCATGCGCAAATTGACGGCCGGCCTTTTCTGCTCTGTGGACGGCGTGGTTGAAGACCCGTTCAAGTGGCAATTCGACAGCTTCGACGAGGAGCTCGGCGCCGGGATGGGCCAGATGATGGGCCGGATCGACACTGCGCTCCTCGGCCGCGTGGGCTACCAGCAATGGGCGGAATACTGGCCCAACGCCGAAAGCGACGCGGACTTTGCCGGATTCATCAATCCGCTGCCGAAATTTGTCGCGTCCCGGACCCTGACAGGCGAGCTGGAATGGCAAAATTCACGCCTGATCGAGGGCCCGCTGGAAGACTTCGTCGCGGCCCTGAAGAACAGCGACGGCGGCGAAATCGGGATCTTCAGCAGCATTTCGCTGGTCCACCAGTTACTGTTCGCCGGGCTGCTCGACACCTTGATGCTGATCGTCCATCCCGTGATCGCCGGCAGCGGGCGGCGGCTGTTCAACGACGGCGATGCCCTCACCCGGCTGGAGCTGCAGTCGTCCCAGCAGACCAGCAAAGGCAACATGATTCTCAGCTACGGCCTCCGCCGCGACTGACTCCCGTCATCAATCGGACCCGCCACGGCCGGGACCGTAAACTTACCTGGTGCAACCCTCCCTTTGGCTGGCCCTGGCCGGCGCCGGCGTCCTGATCAGCTTCACTCCCGGCGCGGGCGCCATCAACACCATGAGCAACTCCCTGAACTCGGGATTCCGCCGGTCCCTTTGGGGCATCCTGGGCCAGCAGGCCGCCCTCGTGGTGCACATCCTGATCGTGGCCCTCGGCGTCGGGGTGCTCGTGGCGAGCTCACCGGTTGCCTTCAACGTGATCCGCTACGCCGGCGCCGCCTACCTGGTCTACCTTGGCATCCGGCAGTTCCTGCACAAGCCGGACCTGGATCAGGAGAAGGCCGCGGCCCTGCGCAACGAGCCGGGCCTGTCCATGTTCCGCCGTGGCCTCTGGGTCAATCTGCTCAACCCCAAAGCCGTGGTCTTCTTCCTGGCCTTCATGCCGCAGTTCATCCGGCCGGAGCAGCCGCTGCTGCCGCAGTACGTGGTCCTGGCCGCCACCGTGATCGTGATCGACGTCCTGGTCATGTGGTTCTTCTTCGCGGCTGCGGCCCGGTCCTTCCAGCGCTTCACCCGCGACGCCCGTGGACAAAAGGTCCTGAACCGGACGTTCGGCGGGCTCTTCGTCGGCGTCGGCGTCCTGCTGGCCGCAATCCACTAGGCACCGCGGCCGCCGGCGTCCCGGCATCGGCGGCAGGTCAGAGCCCGGGCGCCACCGACAACGCCTGCGCCGTGCCTGCCAGTTCGGGGGCTTCCCGGGCCACGATTTCCTCGACGTAGGCAGTGGCAGCGTCCGCGAGCCCGTCGTAGAGGCGGACAAGGAGTTCCCTGGCCTCGGTCCGCGGCCACGCTTCCGGCAGGAGCTCGGCGGGAAGATCAGGGTCGCTCCACGGGAACGCCCGCCAGGCGTCCATCAGCTCGGTCCTGGCCCTGAATGCTTCCGCCGGGCTGACCGTTCCGGCGTCGAGGCGTTCGGCCCAGGGCGTGAATTTTTCGGTAAACGGCCGGTATTGTTCCCTGAACTCCTGCGGTGACCAGGCCTCGACGAGCCGCTTGCCGCGGAGGCTCGATTCCGCGGTGCGGAAGATGACGTAGTCGTCCACGCCGTAGCCCTTGCAGGTTTCTTCGAGTTCCTCGGCGTGGTCCCGCGGAGAGACCCACAGCGCCCCGAACAGCGGCGCGAATCCGCGCCAACGCAGGCGTGAGCGGAACATTTCGCGGACATCCCGCGACGTCTCCGGAATCGAAAACGCGATGACGGTCCAGTGGCCGTCCCATTGGCGGGACTGTTCGCCGAAGACGGAGACCTGCTCGAGGCCGTGGCGGAGCCGGTTGCGCGCCCCCGGGGTGATCCGGTAACGCGACGTTCGCCCTGCACTGGACTGTTCGAGTACGCCCCGGGACGCCAGGCGGCTCAACGCCGTCGCCGACGCGGAGGCCGTGATTCCCAGGCCCGCGGCCAGGGCGGCGATGAGCCGGGACGGCAGCCATGCCTCGCTCTTGAACCAGTAGTCAACCAGCAGGGTGAGCAGCTGGTGCTGGGTGGACGGCCCCTTCAAAGGCCGCGGAAAGTCGATGGCCAGGTCCGGGTCCATGCCGGGCAGGGAGGCCGGCCGCTCGCTCATCACGCCTCCATCATGCCAGTCACATCCGCCGCCATTTTATTTTGCACTTAGATTGACGGACGCCGATTTAAGTGCATACTATTGCACCAGAGTGACGGAGGCCACAGCCGACCCCGCCCGCCCTGCTCAGCATGCGAGCCCAAGATCTTCCCCAGCCCCACCTTTCCCGCGCTATATCCCTGCCCACCTAGGAGATCCGCAATGACCGCTGGTCCCATCGTTCCGCCGACGCCGTTGACGCCGCCCGCGGACCAGGCCCGCCCCGTTTCCCCCGAGGGAACCAAACATGCCCGCCGCGCCGCCACCGCCAGCTTCATCGGCAGCACCCTGGAGTACTACGACTTCTTCATCTACGGTTCGGCATCCGCCCTGATTTTCAACAAGATCTTTTTCCCCGGCATCGATCCCGCTCTCGGCACCATCCTGTCCATGGCCACCATCGGCATCGGCTACGTCATCCGCCCCCTCGCGGCCAGCGTGATCGGCCATTTTGGCGACCGCATCGGACGGCGCCAGATGCTGGTCCTGACGCTCGTGGTGATGGGCGTGGCCACCTTCCTCATCGGCTGCCTGCCGCCGGCCTCCGCCATCGGCGCGGCCGCCCCGGTCCTCCTGGTCGTCCTGCGCGCACTTCAGGGCGCCTCCGCGGCCGGCGAATCCGTCGGCGCCGTCACCATGACCATGGAACATGCGCCCAGCAATAGGCGGGCCTTCTACAGCAGCTGGGTCAACACCGGCGCCGTGGCCGGGATCATGCTCGCCTCCCTGGCCTTCCTGGCTGTGTCTCTCCTGCCGCAGGAGGACCTGCTCAGCTGGGGATGGCGGCTGCCGTTCCTCGCCAGCATCCTGGTGGTCGCCGTCGGGCTCTGGATCCGTCTCCGGTTGCCCGAATCCGAGGTGTTCGAAGCCGCGAAGGAAGCGGAAAGCGAGATGGAACTGCCCATCAAGGTGGTTCTCCGCGACCACTGGCGCACTATCGTCAAAGTCATCTTCTTTGGGCTCTGGAGCGTGGTGTCGTCGGTCTTCGCGGCCTTCGGGCTGGCCTACGCAACCGGAAAATTCGGGATCCCGTCCGCCGCCATGCTCGGGGTCACCATCGCCACGGCCGCCCTGGGCATCATCGCCCAGCCCTACGCCGGCATCCTCGCGGACCGGATCGGCCGCAAGCCGGTCTTCATCACCGGCAACATCATTTGCGCCGCGGCCGCCTTCGCCTACTTCTGGTCCATCAGCACCGCGTCCATACCGCTGATCTTCGCCAGCGGCATCCTGTTCATGACCGTGGGCTACGGGATGGTCAACCCGCTGGGCCCGGCCATGACGGCCGAAATGTTCCCCACGAAGATCCGCTACTCCGGCGCTGCCACGGCCTCGCAGCTGGGCCTTGTCGTCACCGGCTTCGCCCCGGCCATCGCCGCGGCCATCGTCCAGCCCGGCCCCACCGGGTGGATTCCCGTGGCCGCCTTCACCGCGGCCTGCTGCCTTGCCTCGGCAGCCGTCACCGCAATCTGGGTTAAGGAAACCTACAACGTCCCCACCGAGGCGCTGGGGACCAGGGAATCCGCGAACGCTTAAATCCTGATCCCGGGACAAACGCGGAGGGGAACGGCCGGGTGATTCTCGACCGTTCCCCTCCCGTCGTGAACAACCCACAGCCCTCGAACAAACCACACGCCCTGAACACGCCAGTGAGGAAACCTTCCGTGACACCGAGCCCCGCGCCAAAGCCTGTGCTGATTGAACAAGACATCGAAACCCGGATGCCGGATGGCATCATCCTGCGATCCACGGTGTACCGCCCGGCGGACGGGGAACCGTGCCCGGTGCTGCTGACCAGGACGCCCTACGGACGTGACCTCTCCGTCAACTCCGCCTACCTCAACCCCGCAACCGTCGCGGCGGCGGGCTACGTGGTCATCATGCAGGACTGCCGCGGGCGCTTCGGCTCCGACGGGGTTTTCAACCCGTCCGCCAATGAAGCGTCCGACGGCGCCGCGACCGTCGAGTGGGCCGCACTGCTGCCGTACTCCAATGGTGCCGTGGGGATGTGGGGCCGGTCCTACTTCGCGGAGACCCAGTGGCGGGCGGCGTCCCTCGCCCCGAAGGGGCTCGCTGCCCTCTCCCCCGGCATTTCCGCCGGAGCCAACGCCAACAACGGTTCCCTCTACCGCGGCGGGGCCTACGAGCTCGGCAGCCGGCTGAGCTGGGGCCATGCCTCTGTCTCGGCCAGCGAGCTCCTCCGCGAATTTGCCGACGACCCGGAACGGCAGGGCAAGGAATTCCAGGCGTGGCTGGATCTGGACCGCTCATTTTCCGACGGCAGCGCCTTCGACACCCTGCCGCTGCGGGATCTCTCGGCACAGCTTGGCACATTCATGAACCGCCATGTCCTCCCCTCGGCCGGGGAGTCGCCGGGCAACAGCTTCACGCGCCTGTGGGACGAAGCATCCAGCAAGCCGGTGCCGTTGCCGACGCTGCACATCGGCGGCTGGTTCGATATCTTCTGCCCCAGCACCCTCTCCCAGTACTCGATGCAGCTCGAACACAGCAAAGCGGGGGCCGCCCCTGCGCCCCGGCTTATCGTGGGCCCCTGGACCCACACGAACTTCTCCGCCGGCTACCCGGATGTGCACTTCGGACTGAACGCTGCCGGGGGCATGATGAACGGCCTGGGGGATCTTTCCGGGCTCCAGACGGCCTGGTTCGATTCCGTCCTCAAGGACGAGCCGGAGCGGCTGCGGCAGGTGCCGCCGGTCCTGCTGTACTTCATGGGCGAAAACCAGTGGCGCGGTTTTGAGGAGCTGCCTTCGCCGGGCAGCCACCGCGACTGGTTCCTCGGCGCGGACGGGACGCTGCAGGACACGCCGGGATCCGGCGGTTCCGTCGGCTACGACTACGACCCCCTGGACCCGGTTCCCGCCGAGGGCGGCGCCACCATGATCCACGGGGCGTACCCCGCGGGCCCGGCCGCGCAGCATGCCGTGGAAGCCCGCGCCGACGTCCTGACCTTTACGGCAGAGGCGTTCGAGGAGCCGGTCACCCTGTTCGGCGAGGTCAGCGCTACGTTCTTCGCGGCCTCCACCGCTGTGGACACAGACTTCGTGGTGCGGCTCTGCCGGGTCACTCCAGATGGAACATCCCTGGGCATTGCCGACGGCATAGTCCGCGCGTCCTGGCGGGACAGCCATGCGGGCACAGGGCTGTGGGAGGCCGGCCACGAGCCCTCCCCGATCGAACCCGGCCGGCCGTACGAATACACGGTCAGTCTCTGGCAGACGGCCTGCACCTTTGCCCCCGGCGAGCGGCTCCGCGTCCAAGTCACCTCCAGCTGCCACCCGCGCTGGGACCGGAACCTCAACACGGGCAAGCTGGCCTATGACTCCGCCGAGACACTCGTTGCCCGGCAGTCCATCCTGTTCGGCGAGGGCCACCCCAGCCGGCTGACGGCTGGAATCCTGTGAGCGCGCCCTCGCCTGCAGCCCCGGAAGCACCCGGGCTGACCTTCCTTGCGGAACTCTCCGTCACCGTCGCCGAGCCGATCGACGTCGGGCCAACACCGGAAGGCCACCGGCGCGTCATCCCGATCACCGGCGGAACGGTCAGCGGGCCGGTCCTGAACGGCCGGGTCCTCCCGGGCGGCGCGGACTACCAGCTCCTCCGGAGCGCCATCCTGACGGAGCTGGACGCCCGGTACGTCCTGGAAACCGACGACGGCGGGCGGATCTTCGTGCACAACACCGCTCTCCGGCACGGCTCGGCCCGGGACATCGAGCTGTTGAACTCCGGCTCCGCCGTCGACCCTTCAAAGATCTACTTCCGCTGCTGGCCACGGCTCACCACTGCCTCCCCCGCCCTGGACTGGCTGAACACCCGCCTCATGCTCGGGACGGGCGAACGGCTGCCCGGCCGGGTGGTCATCAGGATCTTCACGGTCGATTAGCGGCCGCCCGGCCGGCCGGGCACAGGCAAGACCGGGGCTGCTTCACCGCAGCCCCGGCCTTTCCGTGGGCTTCCTACGCTCGTGCCAAAAGCGTCCCCGCTCCCCTGTCAGACGTGGCCGGGCGCCAGCTTCCGAAGGTCCGCCTTCCGGATCTTGCCGCTCGCTGTCCGGGGCATTTCGTCCACGAAGACGACGGACTTGGGGATCTTGTACCTCGCCAGCCGGCCCTCCAGGTGGGAGCGCAGCTGTTCTTCCGTGAGCCGGGAGCCCTCCCGCAGCAGCACCACGGCCCGCGGCACCTCGCCCCATTTCTCGTCCGGCACGCCGATCACCGCGACGCTTCCGACGGCGTCGAGCTCGGCGATCGCCTGCTCCACCTCGGCCGGGTAGATGTTCTCCCCGCCGGAGATGATCATGTCCTTGAGCCGGTCGGAGATGAACACGAATCCGTCCGGGTCCTTGTAGCCCATGTCGCCGGACTTGAACCAGCCGTCCGCTGTGTGGGAGTCCGCGGAGGCCCCGGGCCGGTTCCAGTACTGGTGGATGACGTTGGGACCCTTGATCTGGATCTCCCCCACCGTTGCGGGCGCAGCGGGCCCGGACGCCGGGTCGAGGGGATCGGCCACCCGGACATCGGTGAAGAAATGCGGCAGTCCGGAGGACCCGGCCTTGTCCCGGGACCTCGCCGCCGGCAGCGTGGTGGCGCCCGGGGCCGTCTCGGTCATGCCGTAGCCGTTGGAGAAGCGCAGCCCCCGCCGTTCGTAGGCTTCCAGGACCCGCATCGGCACCGCGGACCCGCCGCAGGTCAATTTGTTCAGCGAGCTGAGGTCCGTGGCGTCCCAGTCCGGGTGCTCGCACAGCATCTGGTATGTCGTGGGCACCCCGCTGATGGTGGTTGCGTGGTGCTGCTGGATCAGCTCGAGGGTCCGGCGGGGATCGAACTTGGCCTCCAATATCACGGTGCCGCCTTTGAGGAGCGTGGGCAGGACGCCCATGTCCAGGGAGGCGACGTGGAACATCGGGGAGATCATGAGGGCCACGTCGGTGGAGGCAAAGTCGAAATCGACCAGAACGTTGACGCAGTTCCACGTGATGTTGCCGTGGGTCAGGAGCGCGCCTTTGGGGTTTCCGGTGGTTCCGGAGGTGTAGAGGATCATGGCGGCGTCGTCCAGGCCCACGGGCTCGTCCGGCGCCAGCGCTGCACCGGACGCCATGACGGCCTCATACGCCTCCACGGCGGTTCCCCGGCCAGCACCGCCGTCGGCCCCGCCGTCGGGAACCGTTGAATCGGGAACCGTTGAATCGGGCAGCGTTGAATCGGGAACTGTTTTGGCTGGCACTGTCGACTCGTCGACGACGATCCGCGAACCCACAGCGGTCTCCGCCGAGCCGCGTTCCGCAAGCACCGCGAGCGCCGCCGAGTGGACCAGCAGGACAGCGCCGCTGTCCCGGAGCTGGAACTGGATCTCGGGCGGGGCAAGCCGGGTGTTCAGCGGGACGAAGACCACCCCGGCCAGGCCGGCGGCGAAGAGGGTCTCCAGGAAGGAGGGATCGTTTTCGCCCAGGTAGGCCACCCTGTCGCCCTTGACTACGCCGCGGTCCCGGAAGGCGTTCGCGAGCCGGGCGGAACGGTCCGCGAGCTCGATGTAGCTGAGACTGCGTTCCCCGGCGATGATTGCGGTCTTGGTGCCCGACTTCGGGCGGCGCCGTTGCAGCCACGAGCCGATGCCAAAATTCTCCACGGAAAATCCTTTCTAGTTAGACGGTAGCGCCAGCGGGCCGGGTTAGGACCGGACAGCCTGCAGATCGTTGTTCTTGGGCTCTCGAGTCAGCAGGATGAAGACGATCGACACGACGGACATGATGGCCAGGTACCAGACCACGGC
The DNA here is from genome assembly GCF_000520575.1 of Arthrobacter sp. I3. Lineage (NCBI taxonomy): Bacteria > Bacillati > Actinomycetota > Actinomycetes > Micrococcales > Micrococcaceae > Arthrobacter > Arthrobacter sp. I3. Next base: position 72,493 of record NZ_KI914902.1, on the reverse strand, counting down.
GGCGGTGTCCTGTCCGGAGTCCTTGAAGATCTGCGCCACGATGCCCGGCGTGAATCCCGCGCCGAGGAGCGTGGCGAGCTGGTAGCCCAGCGAGGCGCCGGTGTAGCGCGAGGTGGTGCCGAACTGCTCGGACACGAACGCTGCGAGCGGGCCGAACAGGGTGGAGTGGATCATGAGGCCCACAGCGAAGGCCACGAAGATCAGCCCGATGTTGTTGGAGGACAGGAGCTGGAACATCGGCGTGAGGTAAAGGATGAAGAGCACCAGGCCGCCGATCATGACGGGCCGCCGTCCCAGCGTGTCGGAGAGCCGGCCGCCCATGATCACGAAGGCGATGGACACGAAGGAGGCGGCCGCGAAGGCGTAGAGCACACCCTGCCGGTCCGCGCCCTTGGACACGGCGTAGGTCACGGAGAACGTGGCCAGCACCACCTGCAGCGCAAACCCGGCCGCGCCGGCCAGCATGGTGAAGATCAGGGTCTTGGGCCGGCGCAGGACCTGCAGGCGGGGAATCTCCCGGCGCGCCGGCACTCGCCCCTGCGCCGTCGGCTGGGTGTTGTCCCGTTCGGCTTGTTCCCGTTCGGCTTTCTCTTGTTCCAGTGCCGCCTTGAAGATGGGGCTTTCGGAGACCTTGAGCCGGACGAACATGCCGATGCCCAGCAGGACGAAGGACAGCAGGAAGGGCACGCGCCAGCCCCAGGCCAGGAACTGCTCGTTGGGCAGGGCCGCGAACGCGCCCATGACCAGGGTGCCCAGCACCGCACCGGTGGGGGCGCCGGCGTTGACGAACGAGGCCGCGAAGCCGCGCTTGCCCGATTCCGAATGCTCCAGCGCCATGAGGGCGGCGCCGCCCCACTCCCCTCCGACGGCAATGCCCTGGCAGACCCGAAGGATCACGAGCATCACGGCACCCCAGGCTCCGGCCACCGCGGCGCCGGGCACCAGTCCGATCAGGGTGGAGGCGATGCCCATGACCAGCATCGAGACAATCAGCATGTTCTTGCGTCCCAGCCGGTCGCCGAAGTGGCCGAAGATGATGCCGCCGAGGGGCCGCGCCACGTAGCCGGCGGCGAACGTCCCGTACGCGGCCACCACCCCCACCCATTCATCCGCGCCGGAGAAGAACACCTTGGGAAAGACCACCGCGGCGGCCGTGGCATAGAGCAGGAAGTCGTAATACTCGATGGTGCTGCCGAGATAGCTGGAGGCGATGACGGTCCGTGCTTCACGGCGACGCGTACCCGCGTCCATGGCCTGCAACTGCGAAATTTGGGACATCGTTGTTCCTTATGGCAGAGGGGGATGGTGAAGGGGTGTGGCGGTTTACTTGTAGAAGCGGGCGAGGAACTCGGCCACGACGGCCGGGCGTTCCTGGCCTTCGATCTCGATCGTGTTGGCGACGTTGATCTGGGCGCCGCCCTTGACCTCGGTGACTTCCGCGATGGTGGCCCGCATGCGGATGCGTGAACCCACCTTGACGGGGGAGGTGAAGCGGACCTTGTCGAGGCCGTAGTTGACCTTGGTGGTGACGCCGTCGACGTCGAACAGCTCGCCCCAGAACGGGATGATGAGCGAGAGGGTGAGGAAGCCGTGGGCGATCGGGGCGCCGAAGGGGCCGTCCTTGGCGCGTTCCGGGTCCACGTGGATCCACTGGTCGTCGCCCGTGGCGTCGGCGAATTTGTTGATTTGTTCCTGGGTGATTTCGCGGTAGTCGGTGGCGCCGAGGTCGGTGCCGGCGAGGGTGAGGAGTTTGTCGAAGTCGACGACGAGGTTGGGCATCTTTGGCTCCTGGAGCGGTTGGGTTTGGGTGTCCGACGACGGCGGAACGCCGTCAGCGGGTAAAGAGCGTCAGTGGGTGAAGAGCGTCAGTGGGTGAAGAGCGTCAGTGGGTGAAGGCGCTGTGGCCGGTGAGGGCCCGGCCGACGATCAGGGCGTTGATCTCGTGGGTCCCCTCGTAGGAGTAGACGGCTTCGGCATCGGCATGGAACCGTGCGACGTCGGCCGCGAGCGTGATGCCGTTGCCGCCCACCACTTCGCGGGCCAGCGCCACGGTCTCGCGCATCAGCAGGGAGGTCTGCATCTTGGCCAGGGCCGAGTCCTGGTCCCGGTAGATGCCCTTCTCCTGCTGTTCAGTCAGCCGGACCACCAGGGACAGCGCCGAGGTGACGTTGCCGAGCATCCGACCGAGCTTTTCCTGGACGAGCTGGAAGGACGCGAGCGGGCGGCCGAACTGCCGGCGCCCGGAGACGTAGCGCAGCGCGGCTTCGAAAGCTCCTGCCGCGATGCCGGCTGCGATCCAGGCGACGTCCGAGCGCATGGCCCGCAGCATCGCCGCCACGTCCCGGAACGAGTTCACGTTGTGGAGCCGCCTGGCCTCGGGGACGCGGACGCCGTCGAGGGTGATGTGGGCGTTCTGCATCATCCGCAGCGCGGTCTTGCCGTGGATCTTCTCCAGGGTCACTCCGGCCGCCTCACGGTCCACGAGGAAAGCCTTGACCTGGCCGTCGGCGACGTCGCGGGCGAAGACGGCCAGGACGTCGGCTGTTGCCGCGCCGCCGATCCAGCGCTTGGCGCCGTCCAGGACCCAGGTGTCGCCGTCCGGGCCGGCCTCACGCCCCTTTTCCCTGCGGGCCGTCGTCGCGAGTCCGCCGGCGATGTCGGAGCCGGATTCCGGCTCGGTCAGCGAGAAGACGCCCTTGAGCGAGAAGTCGATGACCCTGGGCATCCAGTCGGCCTGCTGTTCCGCGGAGGCGCCGACCCGGATGGCGGTCCGGAACAGCCCGGCCTGGGCGGTGTACCAGGTGGCCAGCGAGGCGTCCGTGCGGGCGAGTTCGAAGATCCGGAATCCCTGGTAGATGCCCCGGGCCGGTGTCTGACCCGCACCCGGGGCGCCGGTCAGTTCCGCCGGTTCCATGAGGTCCAGATCGATCAGCGGCCGTGCGACCTGGTCCGGGAACTCGCCGCGCTCCCAGTAGTCGGCCAGGAGCGGGCGGGCCTGGGTGTCCAGGAACTCCCGCAGCCGCCCCAGCACTTTCCGCTCCCCGTCGGTGAGGAGGGACTCGGCGTCGTAGTAGTCGCAGACGCTGTAGAGGCGCTCCTGGGCTGTTGTCTGGGGCGCGGTTTCGACGGGCATCTCAGCCACCGAGCCCGAGCAGGCGGACGGCGTTGTGCTTGAGGATCTTGGGCCGGACCTCGTCCTTCAGCGGCAGGTCCGCGAAGGC
>NZ_KI914902.1:61677-69172 GCF_000520575.1 Arthrobacter sp. I3 | reverse complement strand
AGGCGCCCAGCCATTTCTGCGGGGTGATGAGCGGGAAGTCGGTGCCGAACAGGACCTTGTCCTGCAGGACCGAGTTGGCCATCCGGACCAGTGACTCCGGGAAGTACTTCGGGGACCAGCCGGAGAGGTCGATGAACACGTTGGCCTTGTGCGTGGCGATCGAGTTGGCCTCGTCCTGCCACGGCACCGAGGGGTGGGCCATGATGATTTGCAGCTCCGGGAAGTCCGCGGCCACGGCGTCGAGCAGGAGGGGGTTGGAGTAGGCCAGTTTGATGCCGTATCCGCCCGGGAGCCCGGCCCCCATGCCGTTCTGTCCCGTGTGGAAGATGGCCGGCAGGCCCAGTTCCTGCAAGGTTTCCCAGAGCGGGTAGAACTGCTCGTTGGAGGGGTCGAAGCCCTGCAGGCTCGGATGGAACTTGAACCCGCGCGCGCCGAGGTCGATTGCCTGGTGCTTGGCGCCCTGGATCGCCTCGGCGCCGGTGCGGGGGTCCACGCTCCCGAAGGGGATCAGGACGTCGTTGTTCCGCGCCGCCCCGGCAATGAGGTCCGGGATGCTGTTGGGCTCGTGCTTGAGCTGGGTCCGGGCGTCGACGGTGAAGACGACGGCGGCCATGTTCAGTTCGCGGTAGACCTCGGCGATCCGGTCCAGCGAAGGGCTGCGGTCCTCGGCCTTGAAGTACTTGGCGGAGGCCTCGGTCAGGGCCGCCGGAAGGGACTCGTGGCCGTGGCCGTCCACTTCGAGGTGGACGTGCATGTCGATCGCATCGAGTGAGGCGGCGTCGATGCCGGGTTCGTAGCGCCGGGCAGCCATCTCAGCGGACCTCGGCCGGTTCGGGCTGGAGTTCCGCCGGCAGCGGCAGGAAGTCCTCGCCCACGCTTTGCAGCTTGTCCCCGAAGAGCGCGCCGAAGTTGTCCACGAGATCCTGGTAGCCCCAGCCGTCCTCGCGGTATTCGGTGGCGGCGGCGTCGGGGTGGGTCCAGAGTTGCAGCCGGTCACCGCCCGCTCCGATTGCCTGGCCGGTGACGCCGGCGGCAGCATCGGAGGCCAGGAAGGCCACCAGCCCGGCGACGTCGCCGGCCGTGCCAAACCCGAGGTCGTGGCGGAAGAAGGCCGGCATCGTCTCGCCGCGCTCGTCGGCCTCGACGGCCTTCTGGAAGTACGGGACGGTCTTGGTCATGGCGGTGGCGGCCACGGGAATGACGGCGTTGGCGGTGACGCCGGCTTTCTTCATTTCCAGCGCCCAGGTGCGCACCATGCCCACGATTCCGGCCTTCGCGGCGGCGTAGTTGGTCTGGCCGAAGTTGCCGCGCTGGCCCGTCGGGGAGCCGATGGTGATGATGCGGCCGGGAATGCCGTGCTCCTTGAAGTAGCCGAAGGCCTCCCGGGCGCAGGTGAAGGTGCCGCGCAGGTGGACGTTGATCACGGCGTCGAAGTCCTCGTCCGTCATCTTCAGCAGGCTCTTGTCCCGCAGGATGCCGGCGTTGGTGACCAGGATGTCCAGCCGGCCGAACTCGGTGACGGCTGCCTGCACGAGCTTCTTGGCGACGTCGGAGCTGCCCACCGGGGCGACGACGGCGGCTGCGCGGCCGCCGTCGGACTGAATCGTCCGGACAGCGTCGGCGGCGACCTCGGCGTCCACATCGTTGACGACGACGGCGGCGCCCTGGCGGGCCAGTTCCCGGGCGTAGGCCAGGCCGAGGCCCCGTCCGCTTCCGGTGACGATTGCTACTTTTCCTGACAGGCTCATTGCCGCTCCTTTGCTAGCTGCCTTGTGCATCCGGCCCCGCGGCGTGGGATGCTGTTCTGTATCCATGAAAATATGGATAGTTGAAAAAGTCAACGATTTATTTTTTGGACTATTGGAGTTGGGCATGGCGACCGAAGTTGACGACGGGCCGGGCACCGAGCCTGCGGAGAAGCTCACGGCGGCAACCATCAGCCTGGACGCGGGCTTCCTGCTGGCCAAGCTGCATGCCGGCGGGTCGGTCCTGAACAACCGCGCCCTGGCCGCGTTCGACCTCAAGGAGCGCTCCTATTCGGTGCTCGCCCTGGCCAACAGCGGGCTGGAACCAACCCAGCGGGAGATGGCCGAGTTCCTCAGCCTGGACCCGAGCCAGATTGTCGCCCTGATCGACGAGCTGGAGAAGCGCGGGCTGGTGATCCGGGCGCCCGGGAAGCTGGACCGGCGCGCCAAGATTGTTTCCTCGACCCCGGAGGGGGAAGCCCTCTTCCGGCGGGCCGAGGCCGCGGCGCGGGACGCGGAATCCGCCGCCCTGGCCGGCCTCAGCGCCCCGGAGATCGCGACACTCAAGGGGTTGCTCCGCAAGGCTCTGTGGGGGCCGGCAGCCTGATCGCGGCCGCTCAAGCACTGAGGGAATACCCTTGGGGCAGGAGGGAGCCATGACCGTTCGCAGCGCAGGCCTTCTGCTGTACCGGCTAAGGAGTGCATCCCCGCCCGGCGGGGCGCCGCCATCCGGCAGCGCACCCCAGCTCGAGCTCTGGATAGCCCACATGGGCGGCCCGTTCTGGGCCCGCAAGGACGCCCGCGGCTGGTCCATCCCCAAGGGAGAATACCTCGCCGACGAGGACCCCCTGGCGGCCGCGCACCGCGAGTTCGCGGAGGAAATCGGCACACCGGCACCCGCCGCCGAGTACCACCGGCTCGGCGACTTCCGCCAGCCCTCCGGCAAGATCATCACGGTCTTCACGGCGGAAGCGGACTTCCAGCCCGAACGCATCGTGAGCAACACCTTCGAGCTGGAGTGGCCGAGGGGATCGGGCACAATCGGAAGCTTCCCCGAGATCGACCGCGCGGAATGGACCGCCGAGCCCGCAGCCCGGTCCAGGCTGGTCAAGGGCCAGCTGCCGGTCCTCGACGCGCTGGTCCGGCACCTTGGACTTGACCCGGCCGCCCCCGCGCCCGGGCATGACAATAAGTAAAAGTCGGTTGACATCTTTTGTAATATTTCGCGGGGGCCAGCTAGCCAAGAGGCCCGGGATCGTTCATGCTTAGCTATGACCTCAATGTCGAGCCAGTACCGGATCATCGCGGTCTGCACCGGAAACATCTGCCGGTCCCCGATGGCGGAACTTATGCTGGCGGAGGCATTCCGGGCCGAGCGCCTCACGGGGGCCGTGGTCGATTCCGCCGGCACCACCGCGTATGAGGCCGGCCGGCCCATCGATCCCCGGGCAGCGCGCAAACTCACGGCGCAGAACATCGCTTCGGACCGCCACGTGGCGCGCGAATGGCGGCCTGAATGGTTCGCGAGCCGGGATCTGATCCTGGCCCTCGACGTCGACCACTACGGCTGGCTCCGGCAGGCAGCACCGGACCGGGACTCCCTGGCCAAGATCCGCATGCTCCGCAGCTTCGACCCCGCCGTGGCGGACGAGGACCCGCTGGAGCAGGGCATCGAGGACCCGTGGTACGGCGGCCACACCGACTTCGACACCACCTGGAACCTCATCCGGGCCTCCCTTCCGGGGGTTGTGCAGCACGTACGCACCGAGCTTGAGCGGCAGGACGGGCAACATCACGGCAGTGATCAACCCAATGCACAGCAGCCGGTACGCTCTATTTCATGAGCCCCGCACCCGTCATCATCGCAATCGACGGGCGCTCCGGCTCCGGCAAGACCACCCTGGCGATCGAACTGGCGGCGCGGTTGAGGGAGCACCACAAGGTCTCGCTCTTCCACCTCGAGGACATCTATCCCGGCTGGAACGGGCTGGCGGCGGGGATCGAACGCTACGTCACCACCGTGCTTTCGCCCTTGCGGCGCGGGGAGAACGCGGAATGGGTCAGCTGGGACTGGGCACGGCACTACGACGGCGAGACCCGCACCACACGCCCGGCCGAAATCGTCCTGGTGGAGGGCGTCGGTGCCGCCGCGGCGGCCGCAGTGCCCCTGCTGGACGCGGTGATCTGGGCGGACTCCTCCGACGCGGACCGCCGGGCCCGGGCGCTGGCCCGGGACGGCGACACCTACGAACCGTTTTGGGACCAGTGGGCTGCGCAGGAAGCGGAGTGGCTGGCGGCCGATGACGTCCCGGCCCGCGCGGATGTGCACGTGCTCAACCTGGCGGACGGCACCGCCCCGGACGACGTCCTGCAGGCCCTTCAGTACCTTCCCGCCGTCGCCCCCGCCCTGCTGCCCGAACTCGCCGCCCGGCGCGGGCTGCAGTTGCTGGCAGAACGGGTCGAGGCCCGGCCCGAGGCCGGGCGGCTGTTTGCGGCGCTCTTTGGCGGTTCACCCAACGCCGTGTGGCTCGACTCCTCCCTGGACCCGGCAGGACTGGCCCCGGAGGCCGCGGAGCGGAGCCGCTTCAGCATTTTGGCCGACGACGGCGGCCGCTTCGGCCAGGCCGTCCGGCACAGTTCCGGACGGACCCGCGTCAGCACGGGCCAGGCCACCGTGACCACCGATGGCCCGTTCTTCCGCTGGCTCGACGGCGTGTGGGGCCGCCGCGTGCTCCGCGCACCCGAGGCCTACCCGTGCGAGTTCACCCTGGGCTGGCTCGGGTACCTCGGCTACGAGCTCAAGCGCGAAACCGGCGGGAACGACGTCACCGCCGCCACCCCGGACGCCTGCCTGATCTTCGCCGGCCGTGCCGTGGTCCTTGACCATGCCGAGGGCACAGCCTGGCTGCTGACCCTGGACGCACCCGAGGCCGGGGACTGGCTTGAGACGGCGCGCACGGCCGTCACCGCGGCCGCGTCGGCGCAAGTGGCCGCGCACGCCTCCCCAGCCCAGCGTGCCAGTGCCCCGCAAACCAGCGCCCCGCAACCCACCGCCCCGCGCTTCGCCGCCCGGGACACGGAAGCCGGCTACAAGGCGAAGGTCACCGAGGCCCAGCGTGAGATCGCGGAAGGAAACACCTACGAGGTTTGCCTGACCACAGTGCTCACGGCTGCCTCGCCCGCGGGGCCTCAGGGCGTGGATCCGTGGCCGGCCTACCTGGACCTGCGGCGCCGGAACCCGGCCCCGTTCGCCAGCTTCCTGCGGTTCGGCGGGCTCGCCGTGGCGAGCACGTCGCCGGAGCGGTTCCTGCAGATTGCCGCGGACGGCAGGATGCGGGCCGAGCCGATCAAGGGCACGCGCCGCCGGGACACAGACCCAGGCACGGATGCCGCGCTGCGCGAGGAACTGGAATCTTCGGCCAAGGACCGGGCGGAAAACATCATGATCGTGGACCTGTTGCGCAACGACTTGAGCCATTTTGCCGTCCCGGGTTCGGTGGCCGTCAGCCGGCTGTGCGCGATCGAGAGCTACGCCACCGTGCACCAAATGGTGAGCACCATCGATGCCCGGCTGCGGCCCGGGATGCCGCGGGCCGAGGCAGTCGCGGCCTGTTTCCCCGCCGGTTCGATGACCGGCGCCCCGAAGGTCAGCACCATGGCCATCCTGGACCGGCTGGAGGCCGCGCCGCGCGGCGTGTACTCCGGGGCGATCGGCTACTTCTCCCTGAACGGGGCCGCCGACCTCGCCGTGGCAATCCGGACCCTCGTCGTCAGCGCCCTCGGCGAGGGTGCCGCGGAACTGAGTCTCGGCGTCGGCGGCGCTGTCACCGCCGACTCGACCCCGCAGGAGGAGTACGACGAAATCCGGACCAAAGCGTTCGGTGTCCTCTCGGCGCTCGGCGCCGGGTTTCCCACGGGCTGAGTCGGCTGTCCCGCCGCCCCCGGCTACTGCAGGGTGGCCGTCAGCCGCGCGACGTTGTCAACGTATTTGACGCCCATCGGACGTTTCATCCAGTCCTCGAGCGTAAGTTCGCGCGAAATGCCCCGGTAGGTGTCCTCCACGGCGCTGATCCGCCGCACGATGTCCTCCCCCAAGAGCATCACCGACACCTCCAGGTTCAGCGAGAAGGAGCGCATGTCCATGTTGCTGGAACCCAGCACGGCAACGTCGTCGTCGATCGTGAAGTGCTTGGCGTGCAGCACGAAGGGGGCCTTGTAGAGGTAGATCCGCACCCCGGCTTCAAGCAGCGCCTCATAGTAGGACTGCTGGGCGTGGTGGACCAGGAACTGGTCGCCCTTTTCCGAGACGAAGAGTTCGACGTCGACGCCGCGCTGCGCCGCCGTCGTCACCGCATACAGCAGCGAGTCATCCGGGACGAAGTACGGGCTGCAGATCGAGATCTTGCGCTGAGCCGAGTAAATCAGCGTGTTGAAGAGCCGCAGATTGTTTTCGGTGATGAAGCCGGGGCCGCTGGGCACCACCTGGGCGGTGATGTTGCCGGCGTGCAGTTCGGGCCGGTGCGCGAGCTGTTCCTCAATGGATTCGTCGGTCTCGCTGAGCCAGTCCGTGGCGAAGACGACGTTGAGCGTGGTGACGATCGGTCCACGCAGGCAGGCCATCAGCTCGACCCATTCGCGGCCGATCTTTCGGTGCTTGGGGTTGTTGTAGGAGGGCTCGATCAGGTTCTGCGATCCGGTGAAGGCGATCTCGCCGTCGATCACCATGATCTTGCGGTGGTTGCGCAGGTCCGGTCGGCGCCACTGCCCCTGCAGCGGGCTGAGCGGCAGCATGGGCCGCCAGCGGATCTTGCTGGCCTTGAGCCGGGCGATCAGCTTGCGATAGCCCTTGATGCGAAGCGTGCCAAGGTGATCGAACAGGACACGGACCTCGACGCCGCGCTCGGCGGCCTCTTCCAGCGCGGTCAGCAGATCGTCCGTGACGTGGTCCGAGCTCATGATGTAGAACTCGGCGTTGACGAAGGACTTTGCGCCGCGGACCGCCGCGGCCATCGCCTTGATGGAGTCGGGGTAGCCGGGCAGCAGCTCCACTTGGTTACCGTCCACCATCGGCAGCGAGCCCAGCGTCTTGTTCAGTTCCGCGGCGGAAGCCACCCATTCAGGTCCGGCGTAGCGGCTTTCCAGCATCGCCAGTTCCGAGGTCCCGGCGCGCACTCGGGTATTGACCGCGTCCTGCTGCGCGCGGCGCTTGCGGGAGAGCCGGAAGTTGCCGAACAGCAGGAACAGGAGCAGGCCGATGGTCGGCACGATGAAGATGCCCAGCAGCCACGCCATCGCGGTGGTGGGCCGCCGGTTTCCGGGGATGATGCCCAGTGCCAGCACGCGGATGGCGAAGTCGATCACCGTCAAAATCAGAATCGCCCAGGACGGTAAAGTCTCCGCCAGCGGAAATGGCCACAGCACAGGCGAACCCCTCAACGTACAAGCCACGCGGAACAGTTCCGAACGGGCAGTGCCCAAATCCTATCCCGGGACCACCGAGACTAAGCTTTAGCCATGACCACTCCTGCCCCTGTTCCTGCGCCCGCGACCGTTCTGGTCTTCCTCGACCCGGCGTTCGACGGCGGCCGCGTTGCCGACGCGTCGCAGCCGCAGCTGATGGCCACGGACCTGGGCGCCACCCGGGGCGACGGCGTTTTCGAATCCCTCCTTGCCGTCGGCGGCCGGCCCCGCAAGATCCAGGCGCATCTGACCCGGCTGGCGGGCTCGGCCCGGCTTCTGGAGCTGGACAT
>NZ_KI914902.1:14736-61577 GCF_000520575.1 Arthrobacter sp. I3 | reverse complement strand
CTTCTGGAGCTGGACATCCCCGCCGAGGACGCATGGCGGCGGGCAGTGGAAACCGCCATCCGCGAGTTCCGCGGGCAGGACCCCGCCGCGGCTGCAGCGGGCGGCGCGGCGCAGGACGAGGTGGTGGTGAAGCTGATTGTCACCCGCGGGCCGGAGGGCGCGGCTGCCCCCACGTGCTGGGTCCAGGCCTCCGCCCCGGCCGCCGCGGGACGGCGGCAGCGCCAGACCGGGATCGACGTCATCCTGCTCGACCGCGGCTACGACAGTGAAGTCGGCGAGCGCGCCCCGTGGCTCCTGCTCGGCGCCAAGACCCTTTCCTACGCCGTGAACATGGCGGCGCTGCGCTACGCCCACCGGCAGGGCGCCGACGACGTCATCTTCACGTCCGCGGACGGCAGGGTGCTGGAGGGTCCGACGTCGACCGTTCTGCTGGCCCACCTGGAAACCTCGGACGACGGCGCCGGCGGTGTCCGCACCATCCGGCGGCTCATCACGCCCCAGCTGGACAGCGGCATCCTGCCCGGCACGTCACAGGGCGCCCTGTTCACCGCCGCCAAGGCCGCCGGCTGGGAGCTGGGCTACGGCCCGCTGGAGCCGAAGGACCTGCTGGACGCCGACGCGGTCTGGCTGATCTCCAGCATCCGGCTCCTGGCCCCGGTGAACCACATCGACGGGCAGGAAATCGGCACCCCGGAACTCCGGCGCCAGCTCACGGCCGAACTCAACGCCCTCTTCGCGACCATCGAATAGCAACGCTCACCCCAGGGCGTCCGCGGGCACTGCCGGGCACCGGCGGAACGAGGCCGGGTTGAACGCCGGGAGCATGAACGTTGCGAGCACGGCGTCGAGCATTTCCGGGGCCCAGGTGCTGTTCTCCCCCAGGGTCGCGCAGACACCCAGCACCACGGGCGTTCCGTCGGTGCGGCGACGGATCTGGACCTGGACCGGTCCGGCCAGCCCGAGCGTGCGGACGGCGGCCAGGCCCAGCTTGCGCACATCCCCGGCCTGGTTCGCCGGCACCCTGCGGCTGACCTCGTCGCTGCCGGCGCGTCCATACGGAGTCCTGGTCTTCTCGAGGACCACCGCCACCGGCGCCATCGCGTTGCGTGCCGGGGTGCCGAACACCAGGCACACATAGTCGGCGCCCGGGATAAATTCCTGGACCAGTTGCCCCGCCGGCATGTTCTTCCAGCTAACGGAGTCGGTTCCGGCCAGCAGGTGGACACCATGGGAGCCTTTGAAGACCCGAGGCTTGACCACCACGGGGCCGCTGAGGCCGGCGAGGGATGCCGGCGCGGCGGCGAGGTCGCCCGGAACCGCGAACCGGGGCACCGGGATGCCGGCGGCTTGCAGCGCCCAGGTGGTGAACAGGTGGTCGTTGGCGAGGGCCACCGCGGCGGGGTCGGCCACGATGATCCGCACGTCCTGGGCGAATCCGGCGCGGGCCGCGGCCAGGACCGGGAGCTCCACGGTGAGGGTCGGAATGATGACGTTGATGGCTTCGCGGTCCACCACCCGGCGCAGGTCCAGGACCATGTCCGGGTTCGTCGCCGGCAGGAGCCTGACCGCGGCGGCGGGAGCCTCCCCGGCCTGGCGGGTGTCGGCGCGGGCGTCGGAGCCGAGGTACGGGAGGGCCCGGGCTTCGAGCTGGGCCGCGACGGCCCGCCCGGCGGCGCTTGTAATCCCGGTAACGAGTATGCGCGGGCCCACGATTGCTCCATTCCGCCGTCACCGGCCGGACCGCGGCTGCGGCTCCGACCGTTCCAGCCACCGATTCCCAGACAGCTTGTTGATGGACAGACGAGTCGATTCCGGGACTGCTCGATTCACACATTGCTCGAATCACCTGCAGCTCCGGCCGACTCGTCGGACCTAATCCCCCCAGTAGACGGCGAAACGTCCCGGCAGACACGAGTGGGCTGTACCCGAAACTGGAGCCCGCCACTACTCGCCCGGGCCGCGGTCCGGTTACGGAACATGACGACGGCGGCCGTGCGGGCCGGCGTCGCAGGTGTTACGTTTTTGGGGAGTAATGAGAACCGGTGCCAAGCCCTGACTGGCCGGTCGGCAACCCTCCCTTTCGCGGCGGGGTGCCTCAGGTGAATACTCGGCATTCGAGAATTCGAGCTGCAAGCGTGAAAGAGGAGATCCGTCGTGCCCGAGACGTCAATACCCACAACAGCCACACCCGGTTCAGCACCCGGCGAGGAGAGGCTGGCCTACCGGCTGTTCACCGGCGCGGATGACCGCGCCTTTTGCGAGCGGGTGTCAGCCGCCCTGGCCGAGGGCTACGTGCTGCATGGAAGCCCCGCCGCCAGCTTCAACGGAAGCACCGTGATCGTGGCGCAGGCGCTGGTCCTGCCGGCCGCGATTGCCAGTGCGGACGCCGCCGTGGCCAATGCGGTTGATGAGCTCGACGCCGACGAATTTGACGCCGACGGGGCCTTCGCGGGCCACGCATGAGCTACGCCGGAGACCTCAGCCCGCAGGAGGCGTGGGCCAAGCTGGAGGCCGGAGCCATCCTGGTGGATGTCCGGACCGAGGTCGAATGGGCCCACATCGGCATCCCGGACACCGCGGCCGCGGGCGAGAGCCGCAACGATCCGCTCTTCATCCAGTGGAACCTCGCCGGCGGCACGCCGAACCCGCACTTCGTGGAACAGCTAAGGCAGCAGGCGCCGGCGGACACCGCCGTCGAACTGGTGTTCCTTTGCCGTTCCGGTGCCCGGTCGATCGGCGCCGCGACGGCCGCGACGGCCGCCGGCTACACCTCGTACAACGTCCTTGAAGGCTTCGAAGGCGAGGCCGACCGCTTTGGCGAACGCACCGTCAATGGCTGGAAGAACCGCGGCCTGCCCACCAACCTCGGAAAGATCTAAGTGACTTTCAATCCCGACGCCGCCGGCTGGGCGGCCGACACCCAGGCTGTCCGTGGCGGCCTTGACCGCACCGGCTTCCAGGAAACCACCGAGCCGATCTTCCTCAACTCAGGATTCGTCTACGAGTCCGCGGCCGCCGCCGAGCGCGCCTTCACCGGGGAGGACGAGCGCTTCGTCTACTCCCGCTACGGCAACCCCTCCGTCGCCACCTTCCAGGAGCGGCTGCGGCTGCTCGAGGGAACGGAGGCGTGTTTCGCGACGGCGTCCGGCATGTCCGCCGTCTTCACCGCCCTGGGCGCGCTGCTGGCGGCCGGCGACCGGGTGGTCGCGGCCCGCTCGCTGTTTGGCTCGTGCTTCGTGATCCTCAACGAAATCCTGCCGCGCTGGGGTGTCGAGACGGTCTTCGTGGACGGTCCGGACCTGGAGCAGTGGCAATCCGCGCTGTCCGTGCCGACCACCGCGGTGTTCTTCGAGTCGCCGTCGAACCCGATGCAGGAAATCGTGGACATCGCCGCCGTGAGCAAACTGGCGCACGCGGCCGGCGCCACGGTGGTGGTTGACAACGTCTTCGCCACCCCGTTGCTCCAGCGCTGCGGCGACCTCGGCGCGGACGTGGTGGTCTACTCCGGCACCAAGCACATCGACGGCCAGGGCCGCGTCCTGGGCGGGGCCATCCTGGGCACCAAGGAATTCATCGACGGGCCCGTCAAGCAGCTCATGCGGCACACCGGTCCGGCGCTTTCGGCGTTCAACGCCTGGGTGCTCACCAAGGGCCTGGAGACGATGGCCCTGCGCGTCAACCATTCCTCGGCCTCCGCGCTGCGGCTCGCCGAATGGCTCGAGGGACAGCCTGCGGTCGGCTGGGTAAAGTACCCGCTGCTGCCGTCCCACCCGCAGTACCCGCTCGCAGTACAGCAGATGAAGGCCGGCGGGACCGTGCTCACCCTGGAACTGCAGCCCTCCCCCGGCCGCACGGCGAAGCAGGCCGCGTTCGCACTCCTGGACGCGCTGCGGATCATCGACATCTCCAACAACCTGGGCGATGCCAAGACGCTCATCACGCACCCGGCCACCACCACGCACCGCGCGATGGGCCCGGAAGGCCGCGCGGCGATCGGCCTCAGCGACGGCGTGGTCCGGCTTTCGGTGGGGCTGGAGGACGTCGAGGACCTGATCCGCGACCTCGGCCAGGCGCTCAAGCAGGTCTAGGCCCTTAAGCAGGTCCGGGGCCATGGCCGCTCAGGCCCAGGCCGCCTTGAGCGCCCGCCAGGCGTCGTCGTCGAGCATGCTGGACGGTGTGACAGCGACGGCGGCCGCCCCGCCGGAGACAGACGCCCCCAGCCCGGCCGCCAGGTCCGCGGCGGAGATGCGCCCGTCCTTGGCCCACATCCCGACCGACATGGCGAACTTCCCGGACCGCTTGGCCATGGCCGCGGCCAGCTCGGCGGAGTAGGCCGGAGCGGCGTCGTTGAGCCCGAAGTAGTCCCACAAGACCAGCCGGTCCGCGGCCGCGGCGAGCAGCCCATAGTCATGGCCGCTCTCCGGCCGGTCGGCGGCGGGATCGTGCCACGGCGCCCGGACGTCCATGTCGAGCGTGGCGCCGTTCGCGTGCGCGGCCGCCGCCGCCTTGGCCACGATGGCTGCCACCGCCTTCGACCGCCAGGCCCCAAGGCTCGGGTGTTCGACGTCGATGTCCCCGTTCGCGAGCCGCGGCCAGTCCGTCCCGCCGCTGGCCAGCCGGTAGGAGTCACGGTCGTCGCCGCCGTAGGTGTTGTTATCGAACATCAGTTCCGTCAAGGCCACGGCGTCCGGCTGGTACCGCCTGGTCACCTCGGCCACGAAGTCGACCAGCCGCTCCCCGACGGGTCCTGTCGTGAGTGCGCTGACGCTGGCGAACTCCGTGGAGCGGGTGCCGTCGAAGTTGATGCCGGCCAGGCCCGGGTTGGTGCGGATCCAGCCGGGGATCAGCAGGTCGATGGTCAGTGTGACCTTGCGTTTCCGGCCATCACCGCCGGTCCCCAGTGCCTTGACCGCTTCGGCCACGTGGTCGCGGCCCGGGACGGCCTCCACCTCGGGGTGGGCGTCCCAAGGGAACGCCGTCCAGTCCAGCCGCCCCACGCTGATGGTGACGCTGTTGGCGTTGACCTCATCGAGCCGTCTGGCCAGTTCCGGCAGCGTCGAGGCGGCGTCGACCACAGTTTCGTAGCCGACGCCGACAGTGCGCTCCGCGGCGGGCGCCGTGGGTCCCTGCGGGCCGCCGCACCCAGTGGCGGCAAGCGCCAGCACCGACAGGAGCACAAGGGCAGGGAAGGCAGCCGGTCCGCGCCTCAAACGCTGACGTCCGGGCGCACCGCCGGGGCGGTGACGCTGACCACCCCGGTCCGCGTCAGCTTGTTCCAGTGCGCCTCCTTGCCGCGGAGTTCCTGCACCAGCGCGGCGACCATGGTCAGGCTCGTAAACACGGAATAGAGCGGGATGAGCGGGAGTGCCCAGGCGTGCCGCAGGTCCTTCCACGCCCTGTTCATGGCCAGGGCAAACACCGTGAGCAGCAACGTGATGAACAGCCCCACCCAGCCAAGGATCGCCCAGACGTCCGCGCCGAACGGACTGCGGCCCAGCGCCGTGAGGAAGACCAGATCCACGAGTACCAGGATCTGGAGCACCGGGAGCACCACCATGGTGATGGTGTTGAACAGCAGGTACGCGCCGAACTGTCCGTGCCGGAGGTTGCCGATCATGCGCTTGTGCACACCCATGGTCTGCAGCAGCCCGCGGGCCCAGCGGACGCGCTGGCGCCAGAGCGCCCGGACCGTTGACGGCGACTCGGCATAGACCAGCGCCCGCGGGGCGAAGACCACCCGGTAGCCTGCCTTGTGCACCCGCCAGGTGAGTTCCAGGTCCTCGCCTACCGTGTCTTCGCGGAACGGCCCGATCTCCTCCAGGATCCGGCGGGGGAACGCCCCAATGTTGCCGGAAACGATCGGGAGGCAGCCGATCATGGTCAGGGCGCGCCTGACCATCCCGGTGCCGACATGGCTGATGAAGGCCAGCATCCGGGTCTGGACCCGGTCCAGGTTTACCGGCCTGTCGTCGCCGCACACGGCCCCGGTGCGCTGGTCAGTGAAACCCTGGAGCATCCGCTTGACGGTGTTCTGGGAGAAGATCCCGTCAGCGTCGACAAACATGAGGACCTCACCCGTGGCGTGGCGGATGCCCAGGTTCAGGGCCGCCCCCTTGCCGGCATTGGCCTGGGTCAGGACCGTGATCCGTGGATCCGTCGCGGCGAGCGCGCGCATCAGCCCGGCCGTGTTGTCAGTGGAGCCGTCATCCACGAGCACCACCTCGTACCGGTCGTACAGGGTGAGCTGAATGGAGCGGACGCAGTTTTCGATGACGGTCGCCTCGTTGAAAGCCGGGACAATGATCGACACGCTGGGCCGCTCATCCAGCAGGGTGGGCGTTGCGCGGCGGCGGCGGCGCCCCGCACGGAGTTCAAACCAGACGGACAGCGGCAGCACGAGCAGCTTCACGAGCCCGAACACCAGAATCGGCAGGCCGATGAGGAGCAGGAGGTATTCGGCGCCGGGGACGGCTGATGCGGAGGCGGAACTAAACCAGGACATGGGCGTACGCTCCTGTGCTTTGCCGGAAGGAGGCCGGGTTGAAGGAGGGAAGGGCAAACGACGCCAGCACGGCGTCGAGCAGTTCCGGGGCCTGCCTGCTGTTCGCGCCGAACCGGGCGTTCACTTCAAGGACCGCCGGGGTCCCGTCGGCACGCCGGCGGACGTCGACGTCGACCGGGCCCGTGAGGCCCAGCGAGCGGACGGCCCCCATCGCCAGATTTCCGACGTCCATGGCCTCGCCTGCTTCGGCGCGGCGGGTGCTCACGGCGTTGCCCACGCTGCCCTGCGCCAGTTCGGTCTTCTCCACGACGACGACGAACGGCGCGGCCCCGTTGTGCGCCGGGGTGCCGAAGACCATCGGGCCGTATTCGGTGCCCGGGATGAATTCCTGGACAATCAGGCCTTCCGGCAGGCGGTGCCAGTCCACCTGCTTGCTGCCGTCGATGACCATCACGCCGCGTCCGCCGCGGGAGACCCGCGGCTTGAGAACTATGGGGCCGCCGAGCGCGGCCATGGCGGCACCGGCATCGGCGAAGTCCCTGGGCACGCCGAATCTCGGCACGGGGACCCCGGCGGTCTGCAGCTGCCAGGCCGTGAAGAGCTTGTCGTTGGCCAGAGCCACCGGACCGGGATCGCCGATGATGACCCGGACGTCGGTCCCGAAGGCGGCACGGTACCCGGCAAGCTGCGGGAGTTCCTCACTCACCGTGGGGATGACCAGGTTGATGCCCTCCTGGACGACAAGCCGGCGCAGAGCCGAGACCATGTCCGGGTCCGAGGCCGGCGGCACCGGGACGACGGTAAGGCCGGCCCCGGCGGGCAGTTCGCGGATGTCCGTGCCCAGGACGGGAACGCCACGGGACTTCAGCTGGGCCGCTACGGCGCGGCCCGCGGGGCCTCCGGCGCCGGTGACCAGCACGCGGGGCATCACAGCTTTTCCATTTCCGTGCTCAGGAGACGGACGGGTTCGTAGGCTTCGGCGACCCGGCGCCGCGCCTGCCCGCCGCGGAACGAGGCGATGCCGCGGACCCGCTCGGGCGTCATGTACGGCTTGGCGAGCTGGTCGCTGTGCATCCTCACGGCCTGGACCTTGGCGTCAAGGTAGTCGTCGATGTCAATGAAGACGCTCGGGCTGAAGTCCCGCGTTGCCGACGGGCTTTCATAGCAGAGGATTGAGTGGTGCTGGCGGGCGGCCCGCAGCGTCGCCATGTGGACGGCCTGATGGTCCTGGTGCTGGTCGTGGTTGGAATGCGTGAGGATGATGTCCGGGTTGTAGCGGGCGATGGCGGCTTCAATGACACCCACCATTTCCTGGCTGTGCCGGAACAGGTCCGTGTCTGTGAAGTTGTAGTGGGTCATTCCGGTGAGGCCCATGAACGCCGCGCCGCGCCGCGCGTCGAGGGAGCGTTCCAGGGGATCCCCTCCACGGGTGCCATCGCTCATGACGAGCCCCTGCACCTCGTGTCCGGAGTCTACGAACTTCGCCAGGGTACCGCCGCAAGCAAGTTCAAGGTCGTCGGGGTGGGCGCCGATGGCCAGAACTCTGCGCGGCTGGCGGGCCGGGGCTCCCCCGGTGCGCAGGGCCGTCAAAGCAACGCCCAGGGACGCGAGCCCGCCAAGGGTGAGCGTGAGGTCGGCAGTCCGCCACAACTCGGGCGCATCGAGGAAAACGCTGGCCAGATTTGCCACCAGCAGCGTTGAGCCGGCAAGAAGGCAAATCCTGCGAAGCAGTTCGGGACGGCGCAGGCGGCGGTGGAACCAGGACCGGCCAAGGGCGGCGGCGGCCACAAAAGTAATCAGGAAAACGATGAGCAAGACATAAATCGAGACCATGTGAATTCAATTCCTATGTTGTTCGGCACCCCAGTGCCGGGCCGGATTTGATCTTCAGGGCCGGGCGCATAAGCGAACCCGGCTTTGGGAAGTAAGAGGGGCCATTTCTGAATCGGTTCGCGGCACCCTTGGCAGGGTGCCGCGTCGGCGAAAGGTGCAGCCGCTGCGGGCTGTGCGAGCATTGCAGGACGTTGACCAGCGCATATGTGGCACAGCACAACCGCCCCCCGGCGTGTTACGTGACATTGTGAGACCTTCTGGAAACCTTCTGAAAACCTTGAACTTGCTCTTCCAGTAAAGGCGAGTGGCCTATCAGGGCGCCCGAGTAGGCAATACCCGAACCTCAGTGAATGGAATTAATGGCGGTCACAGGTAGTACTCATATTTCTTGTTTCGACTACCCGGATCAGGCTTTCGCAAGGCGAACGGGGGCGTGCTGCCCTGCCGGGAACGGTTAACTGAAAAGGGCTGGGCGGCAATCATTAAACAACCGTGATTCCCTATCAGCATTCGGCAATAAATGCGGCGCCTCTTCGGCTTTTTTCTTTTGGCGTCCCGCACCCGCAGCTGTTGTGGGCTCCCGGTCAGGCCGGGCGCAACCGGCCCAGGGCCGAACGATTGTCTGCCGGCCCCTCGGTGACGGACCCCTGGGTGGTCAGTTCGATGGCCCGCTCGACGACGGCGGGCAGGCCGCCGGCCCGGAACGGGCCGCGCTGCAGCTGGGAACCAGTGCCCTCTGCAAGAATCCGTTCGACGCCCTCGCGCGCCAGCTCCAGCTCGCCCTGTTCCTCAAGCACCGGGGCCACGAAGTCCACGAGCGCCCTGACCACGTCCGCGGCCGGGGCCGGGGTGAAGGTTCCGAAGTCCAGGAGCTCCCCGCGCAGTCCGCAATTGCTGGCCTGCCAGGCGGCCATCCGCAGCAGCAGCGTGGGCACCGGGGCGGGATCGACGCCGTCGTTCCATTCCCGCGCGGCCGACTCCACGAGGGCGCGCACCAGCACGGCAATCAAGGCAGCATCCTCGGCCCGCAGGCAAACATCCGCGACCCGGATCTCCACGGTGGGATGCTGCCGGGCCAGCCGTGCGTCGAAATAGACCATCCCCTCATCCATCAGGACGCCGCTTTCGACCAGTCGGGTGACCACGCGGCGGTAGACGGGCAGGCTGCCGAAGATCATCGTGGGACCCGAGCCCGGCCACCGGTTCCAGGCCTGGGTGCGGTAGCTTTCGAATCCGGTCTCGGCCCCGTTCCAGTAGGGGGAATTCGCGCTGAGTGCTATCAGCACGGCCAGCTTGTCACGGATCCGGTCCATTACCGCCACGCCCTCCTCCGGGGACTCCACAAAGGTGTGGACGTGGAGGCCGCAGGTCAGCTGGTTCCGGACGGTGAGCCCGAAGCGCTGCTGCATGGTCATATAGCGCGGATTCGGGGTCAGGTGGGTGGCTGAGCCTTGGGGCGACGTGGCGAGGGCCGCGACGCGCCCGCCGTGCGCCCGGGCCGCCTGGTCCGCAAGGGACCGGCCACGCCTGAGCTGCCGGAGCAGTTCCGTGTATTCCAGGCACGGATGCGTCTGGGTCTCGATCTGTTCGAGCTTGAGCTCGTAGCTGAAGTCGGCGCCTTCGTGGACCGGTTTCTGTGCCGGGAGAACCCTGGCGGCTTCCTGCTGCGGCGGCACCAGACCCGGCAGCATGAGGTCAGCGAGGGCAAGCAGCATCCCCGATTCGGGGTCCACTATCAGCAGTTCTTCCTCCACGCCGAAGGTGCGCATGAATCTATTGTGCGTCAGGATCCGCCGAAACGCCCCACACCAACGCGGGGCTCAGTCTTGGAAATACTCGATCTTCGCCCCGATGGTGTTCAGCCGCTCGGCCAGGTCCTCATAGCCGCGTTCAATGACATAGATGTTCCGCAGCTCCGAGACGCCACGGGCCGCCAGCATGGCAAGCAGCAGGCAGGCGGCGGGGCGGAGGGCAGGCGGGCAGCCCACCTCGGCCGCCCGCCACTTGCTGGGCCCGTTGACGTAAATGCGGTGCGGATCGAGCAGCTGGACCTGGGCGCCGAGCTTGTTGAGCTCGGTCAGGTAGATGGCCCGGTTCTCGTAGACCCAGTCATGGATCATGGTCTGGCCGTGGGCGTTGGCGGCGATCACCGCGAAGAAGGGCAGGTTGTCGATGTTCAGCCCGGGGAAGGGCATGGGGTGGATCTTGTCCTCCGGCGCCCGCAGCTCCGAAGGCTTGGTGGTGACGTCCACCAGGCGGGTTCGGCCGTTGCGGGCAAAGTACTCCCCGGAAACCTCGAGCCGCTGGCCCATCTGCTCGAGCGTGGCGAGTTCGATTTCCATGAATTCGATCGGGACACGGCGGATGGTGACTTCCGAGTTCGTCACGATGCCGGCGGTGAT
Organism: Arthrobacter sp. I3; assembly: GCF_000520575.1. Lineage (NCBI taxonomy): Bacteria > Bacillati > Actinomycetota > Actinomycetes > Micrococcales > Micrococcaceae > Arthrobacter > Arthrobacter sp. I3. The sequence goes on along the minus strand of NZ_KI914902.1, from coordinate 50,840 downwards.
GAGGCTCATCGCCTCGATGGGGTCCTCGGACGGGAAGTATTCGATGTCGGCGTCGATCGACGGCCGGCCGGTGATCTTCAGCGTGGTGGTGCCAACCCCAGCGATGTCCACGCCGAGCATCTGCAGGTAGAAGCACAGATCCTGCACCATGTAGTTCGGGCTGGCATTGCGGATGATGGTGGTGCCACGGCGGTGGGCTGCGGCCATGATGGCGTTCTCGGTGACGGTGTCGCCGCGTTCGCTGAGCACGAAGGAGCGGTCGTGACCGTCCGACGGCGGCGCCTGCACCGCGTAGAACCCGGATTTCGCCTCCACGCTAAGGCCGAACTGGCGCAGTGCCTGCATGTGCGGCTGCACGGTGCGGGTGCCGAGGTCGCAGCCGCCGGCGTAGGGCAGCCGGTAGGTGTCGGCCTCGTCCAGCAGCGGGCCCAGGAGCATGATGACGCTGCGGGTCCGGCGGGCCGCCTCCACATCCATGGAGGCCAGGTCCAGGACGGCGGGGCGGCGGATCTGGAGGTCGTTCGCGTTGAGCCAGGTGCACTCGACGCCGATGCTGGTCAGCACCTCCACGATCCGGTTGACTTCCTCGATCCGGGCAAGCCTGCGCAGCGTGGTGGTGCCGCGGTTGATGAGGCTGGCGCACAACAGCGCGACGCCGGCATTCTTGCTGCTGTTGACGTCCACCGCGCCGGCGAGGGTGCGGCCGCCCTCGACGCGCAGGTGGGTCATCTGGGGCCGGCCCACCTTGACGATGCTGTGCCCGACGATCGCCTCCAGGCGCTGGATCATCTTCAGGCTCAGGTTCTGCTTGCCTTGTTCCATCCGGGCGATGGCGCTCTGGCTGGTGCCCAGCTCGGCCGCGAGTTGCCCCTGGGTCCAGCCCTTGGCGCCGCGCGCCTCGCGGAGCAGGATGCCTACGTGTTCAGCAGTCGGTTGAGTCATGCTCCCGAAAATATCACGCATGATTTATAAACCACGGCAATTCCGGCCGGAATGGCGTCAATCTCACACGGATACCCACGCCATGCGATAACCGGCGGCGCCGGTCTACTGGCGGGTGAGGAAGACGAGGTTCCAGGTGCCCGCGCCGAGGGCCGCGGCGACGGCGGCGGCTGCGATGCCGAGCCCGCCCAGCAGCACCCAGGCATCGAGTCCGCTGAACGTTGAGGGCCGGGCCCAGGTCCGGGCGGCACCGCCGAACCCGCGGGCCTCCATGGTCACCGCGAGCCGCGAGGCGCTCCGGATCGCCTGCACCAGCAGGCCGAAACTCTGGCCCAGCGTGGCGCGGAACCGCTGATAGGGGTTGCCGCTCGAGCCCACGCCGCGGGCCCGCCGGGCCATGCCGATGGTCTGCCATTGCTCGGCCATGATTCCGACGAGCCGCATCGCGGCCAGGGTGCCCAGGACGAACCGGTGCGGCAGTTTCGCGTTCTGGGCCAGGGCGTCGGCCAGATCCGTGGGGTCGGTGCAGCTCATCAGCAGCACCGCGGGCAAGGCGATCGCGAGTCCGCGGAGCATGAAGCCGATCCCCAACTGCAGGGAACCGGCGCTGATGGACCAGATCCCCGCATCGAGCAGGACGGGTCCGGAATCGGGCGCCAGGATGGCCGTGCTCCAGCCGCCCAGCGCCGCGGCGAGGATCAGCGGCCAGCCGCGCTGCCACAGCACGGCCACAGTCAGGCCCGCCAGCGGCAGGAGCAGCAGTTCGAACGCCAGCGCCACCGACGCCGACACCCAGTCAATGGAGAGCGCCAGGACCAGGGTGATCAGGGTGACCGCCGTGAACTTGGCGAGCGGGTTGGCTCGGGTCAGCAGCGCATGGTTGCCGCGCAGGCTCAGTGCGTCCCTCATGGCGAAGCTCCCTCCGGCAGCTGAAGATCCGGGCCGGGCGCGTCCGCGGCGGCGGTTTCCCGTGGCCGGAGGCGGAGTTCGGCGCCACCGAGGACGGCGCTGAATTCGGCGTCATGCGTCACGGACACGACGGCGGTGCCGGCGTCGAGGAGCTCGGAGAGGAACGAGGCGAGTTCGGCCCAGGTATTGGCATCCTGGCCGAAGGTGGGCTCGTCCAGGACCAGCACCTGGGGGTGCGCCGCCAGCACAGTGGCTACCGAAAGGCGTCGCTTCTCGCCGCCGGAGAGCGTGTAGGGGTTGGCGTCCACAAGCTCCGTCAGCCGCAGCCGCTCCAGCAGTTCGTCCACGCGGTCTTCGCCGTAGCCGAGGTGGCGCGGCCCGAACATGAGCTCGTCGAGGACCTTGCCGGTGACGAACTGGTGCTCGGGTTCCTGGAAGACGGTTCCGATCCTGGCGATCAGCTGCTGGGCCTTCCACCGGTAGGGATCGGGTCCGGCGCTGTCGCGTACGCGGCCACTGGAGTGACCGGTGGCGGGACTGCTCAGCTCCGCCGTGGCCGAGATTGTTCCCGCGACGGGCCGCAGGAGACCGGCCATTGTCAGCGCCAGGGTGGACTTTCCCGTGCCGTTCTGGCCGGTGATGGTCAGCGCCTCGCCGGCGCGGACCCGGACGGAGAGCCCGGACTGGACCGGACGCGGCGCGATGGTGCGGAAGCCGTCGCGCAGCCCGGCCCGCCGCGGCCGTTCGCGGGACACCGCGAGCGCGTCGGCCGTGAGCAGAGTCTGTCCCGCGCCCCGCGCCGGTGTCCGCATCCGCGTCGCCGGGACGTAGCCCGGCACCCAGACGCCCGCACCGATGAGCATGTCCCGCGCCTCGGCCAGGACCCGGTCCGGCGGTCCGTCAATCAAGACCGCGGAGTCCGTGGCGGACCCTGGCTGCAGCACCACGATCCTGTCCACCAGATCTTTCCAGACCCCCACCCGGTGCTCCACGACCACCAGCGTGGCGCCCGTCTTGTCCAGGCAGCGGCCCACGGCGTCGCGGACCTCCAGGACGCCCGCGGGGTCGAGGTTGGCGGTCGGCTCGTCGAGCAGCAGCAGCCCTGGCCGCATCGCGAGGATCCCGGCGAGCGCCAGCCGTTGCTTTTGTCCGCCGGAGAGGGCCGCCGTCGGGTGGTCCAGCGGCAGCTGTCCCAGCCCGACGTCGTCGAGGGCCTCGCGCACGCGCGGCCAGATCTCCGCCGCCGGGACGGCGAGGTTCTCCGCCCCGAAGGCGACGTCGTCGCCGAGGCGGGAGAGCACCACCTGCGTTTCCGGGTCCTGCTGCACCAGCCCGGCGCGGCCGCGCTGCGCCCGTGGCGCGGCGCCGTCGATCAGGAGGCTGCCGGTCTCGTCTGTGTTCTCGGCGTCGCCGGGGTCGCCGGGGTCACCGGGGTCACCGGAGGCGCCGGACGCGCCGTCGCCCAGCACGCCGGCCAGGGCGTGGAGCAGCGTCGACTTGCCGGCGCCGGAGGGCCCCAGCAGGAGCACGCGCTCCCCCGGCTGGATGTCCAGGTCAAGGCCGCTGACCGCGGGCCTGGTCCGTCCGGCATGCCGCCAGCCCCAGCCGCGGGCCGTGACGGCGGCCGGCCGGACGCCCGGTGAAGATCTCATGATTCTCTGCAGGATTCAGCGACGGGGCTCAGGAAAAGACGGGCTCCGTGGCGGCCTTGCGGGAGGCAAAGGAGCCCAGCACTCCGGTCTTCGCCAGGCCGCGGGTGGCGAGCCAGGCCAGTCCGCCGGCAATCACTGCGCCGGAGATCGTGGTGAAGACGATGTAGGCGAGCTTGTCGCCGGCTTCGTAGGCGATGTTCCAGCCCCACGGCAGGAAGGAATCGTTCAGGCCGCAGAAGAGGCCCGCGCCGGCGCCGGCCAGCACGGAGACGGGCAGGTTGAACTTCTTGTAGAGGAAGGCCGCGAAGACCAGTTCGGCGCCGAGGCCCTGCAGGATGCCGGAGATCAGCACCGTGGTGCCGTACTGCGAACCCATGATGAGCTCGCCGGTGGCCGCGACGGTTTCGCAGAAGAGCGCGGCGCCCGGCTTGCGGATGATGAGCATGCCCAGCACCGCCGGGATCATCCAGCCGCCGGCGTAGAGTCCGCTCAACGGCGGGTAGACCGCGTTGACCGGAGTCGAGATCAGGTTCGCGCCCTGGGACCAGGCCCAGAAAATGACGCCGCCGGCAACAGCGATCAACGCGGCCACCACAATGTCCACCACACGCCAGCTGTAGTTGCGCCGGGCGGATGAACGGCTGGCGGAACCATGCTGTGCTGAAATATCTGTCATGTCGTCCTCCTGAGGAACAGGAGGGGAGGGTGCGCCGGCCGGTCTCGGCTTCCGCCGCCCTCCGCGCACCCTGAGAACTCGACTCCCTTGCGCCGGTACTAACCGGATCAGGTTCGAGGGTCTGCGGCTGTCCGCACTCTCAGCGCCCACCAAAGGTTTCCCCGGATTGTTCCGGCGATGCCCGACGGCGGCGCTCCCCTGTCGTAATTATTTTCGCCCTTGTGGGCTGGCTCAGTTTACACCCGGACGGCCGGGTTTTCAGTGGTGTGCCGTCACAATCGCGGAGCGGACGGCGGCAGTCCCGGCGGCCCGGAAAACCCTCTTGGTAGAGTCGTCGTGCCGGACCCCCGGACCCGCCAGCGGGCGGCCTCGTCACCCACCGGAAAGCTGGAATATTTTGTCGCACACACCGGTCACCCAAGATCCCTCCGGGGAATACGATCCCGACTCCAGCGAGCCGCAGCCGCAGGGTTCCCTGGCGGCGCTCATCGGCCGCGTGCTGGCCGAGATAGAGGCGCTCCAGTTCGCGTCGTTCAGCAAGGATGACGCCCTGGACCTCGGGCTCCTCCTTGTCGAGCTGGGCAGGCAACGCTCGCTGCCCATCGCCGTCGACATCACCAAAGGCCAGCAGGTGCTCTTCCACGCCGCACTGGACGGCGCCACACCGGACAATGAGCGCTGGATCAACGCCAAGAAGCGCACCGCCATGCGGTACGAGGTCCCGTCCCTGCTGGTCGGCCTCCGGGCCCGCGCCGCCGGCGGAAGGATCGAGGACAACGCCTGGTGGGATCAGTCGGAGTTCGCCGCCCACGGCGGGGCGTTCCCCATTTACGTGCGCGGCACGGGCGCCGTCGCCGTCGTCACCGTCTCCGGCCTGCCCCAGAAGGCGGATCACGAACTCGTGGTCGAGGCCCTGCGGATGGTCCTCACCCCGGAACGCTAGGCTAGGGGAAAACCGTTCCCGTCCCAAGGAGACCGAAGAATGAACATCCTCATCAAGCTGCTCGGCACCGGCGTCAGCCTCCTGGCCGGCTTTGCCGGCACCAAGCTGGTGGACACCTTGTGGGAAAAGTCCACGGGCAACAAGCCGCCCAAGGGCCAGGAGGACGACGTCCCCACCACCCTGCGTTCGGCCCTGACGTTCGCCCTGATCTCCGCATCGGTCAGCGCCATCATCCAGGTGCTCGCCAACCGCGGCACCCAGCGCGCGATCACCCGCTTCGCCAAGACCCAGGACGTCGTCTGACCTGACCCGACCAGCCGCGGCGCCCGCCGCGGCAGTCGAAGGCCCCGGCCGCGTCCGTCGACGTGCCGGCCGGGTCCGCCGGGCCCGGTCGGGGGCTCAGCGGTCGTCGTCGTCCGCTCCGTGCGTGGCCGCCTGCTGGGCGGCCTTCTGGACTACCGCCTCGAGCTCGTCGGAGCTCAGCAGCTCCGGGTGCAGGTGCTTGGTCCGGTAGCCGGCCCGGCCCACCATGTGGGCGGACACGGGGACGGTGAGCAGCTGGAAGAGCCAGGCCACCAGCAGGACGGGCCACACCGACCAGGTCCGCATCTGCAGGCCGAGGGCCGCCAGCAGCAGGAACAGGCCGAGGACCTGCGGTTTGGTGGCCGCGTGCATCCTGCTCATGAGGTCCGGGAAGCGCAGCAGCCCGATGGCGGCCGCGAGGGACATCAGGGCTCCGGTCACCATGAACACGGCGGAGACGGCGTCGATCACTGTGTCAGGATTCACGGACGCCCTCCCGCCTGTCGGCCACGAACCGGGCGACGGTGACCGAGCCGACGAAGCCGATCAGGGAAATCGCAACGAGCAGCATCAGGTTGTTCAGGTGCCGGTTGGCGGCCATGTCGATGCACAGGGCCGCGCCGAAGATGGCCAGCAGCACGTCGGCGGCCAGAACCCGGTCCAGCAGCGAGGGCCCCCGCGCGATCCGGACGATCGCCCCCGCGGCGGCCAGGGACAATACGACGGCGGTGACCGTCAGGACGGTCTGCATCATGCGGCGGTCTCCTGTGTCAGGGCGGAAAGTTCGGCTTTGGTCCCCATGATCCGGATCAGCCCGGCCTCGGTGTCCCGGACCTCTTTGCGCAGCTTGGCCGCGTCCTCGGCATTGCGGACGTTGATGCCGTGGATGTAGAGCGTGGACGTCGACCTGTCCACCTCCACCACGAGGGACCCGGGAATCAGCGAGATCACGTGCCCGGTGGCCGTGACCAGGAGGTCCGAATGGCTGCGAAGCGGCACGGCTACGACCGCGCTGACCACGTTGGGGCCGCGGACCACGGCCAGGTACAGGACCTGGAAGCTTGCCGCGACGACTTTTCCGAGGAAGATGAGGGCGAACGGCACGGCGCGGAGCACGTTGAAGCGGCCGCCGAGTTCCACCGGGGGCAGATAAAAAATGCGCGCCACGAGCACCGCGATGAGGGCGCCGAAGAGGAGATTGCCCGGGCTGAAGTTCTGCCAGAGCGCGCCCCAGACAAAGACGAGCCAGACCAGCAGCGGCAGTTCCTGGCGCAGCGAGATCCTTTTCCGGTTCATTTCCCGCCGCCCTCCCGGACCTGCGCCGGATGGAGCGACGGAGGCACCGGCGGCACGGGCGCGTCCGGGCCGAGCACGGCCTGGATATAGGAGGTCCGGTCCAGCATCTCCTGGGCGGACTGGTCGGCCACCCTGAACAGCGGCCCGGCAAAGACCGTCAGGGCCACGCCAAAGACCACCAGGCCCAGGGTGGAGCCCACCATGGTGCGGGGCAGCAGGGTCACATTCGTCTTGCCGGCCCGGTCACCCGTGGCGGAGTCGGCCGGCGCTGCCAGGAGCACCGGATCCGGGTGTTCGGCGTCCCCGGGCTTGCGCCAGAACGCCCGGTTCCAGACCCTCGCGATCGCCAACAGGGTCAGCAGGCTCGTCAGCACGCCGCCGATCACCAGGGCGTAGGCCAGCGGCGTCCCCAGTTCCACGCCTGCCTGAAGCAGCCCCAACTTGCCCAGGAAACCCGAGAACGGCGGGATTCCGGCGAGGTTCATGGCGGGAATGAAGAACAGGACCCCCAAGACCGGGGAGAGCTTGGCCAGTCCCGCCACACGGTCCATGGACGAGCTGCCGCCACGGCGTTCAATCAGGCCGGTCACCAGGAACAGGCTGGTCTGGACAGTGATGTGGTGGGCCACGTAGAACACCGCGGCGCCCAGGCCGGCCACGGTGGACATGGCCAGGCCGAACACCATGTAGCCAATATGGCTGACCAGGGTGAAGGACAGGAGCCTCTTGATGTCACTTTGGGCCAGGGCGCCGAGGATGCCCACCACCATGGTCAGCAGCGCCGCGACCATGAGCGGGGCGTTGAGCGCATCCCCCGGGAAAAGCAGCGTTTCCGTGCGGACCATCGCATAGACGCCCACCTTGGTCAGCAGCCCGGCAAACACCGCGGTGACCGGGGCCGGGGCGGTGGGGTAGGAGTCAGGGAGCCAGAAGGACAGCGGGAAGACGGCGGCCTTGATGCCGAAGGCCACCAGCAGCATGACGTGCAGCAGCGTCCGGGTGCCCTGGTCGAGGTCGCCGAGCTTGATGGCGAGGTCCGCCATGTTGATAGTTCCGGTGGCGCCGTAGATCATGGCGATCGCGATCAGGAACAGCACTGAGGACACGACGGAGACCACCACGTAGGTCACGCCGGCCCGGATGCGCGGGCCTGTCCCGCCGAGGGTGATGAGCACGTAGCTGGCCGTCAGCAGGATCTCGAAGCCGACGTAGAGGTTGAAGAGGTCTCCGGTGAGGAAGGCGTTGGACACCCCGGCCACGAGGATCAGGTAGGTCGGGTGGAAGATCGAGACCGGCGCGTCGCGGTCGCCGTCGGCCATGCCCTGTCCCGTTGCGTAGATCAGCACCGCAAGGCTCACGGCCGAGGACACCACGAGCATGAGGGAGGAGAACTGGTCCACCACCAGCACGACGCCCCAGGGCGGCAGCCAGCCGCCGATGTTCACCGCGGCCGTCCCGCCATCCCAGACGGAGGCCAGCAGCCAGCATTCCAGCAGCAGTGTCAGCGTCAGCACGGCGATGCTGACCGCGCGCTGGACCCGGGGGTGATGGATGAGCAGGAAGGTCAGGGCGGCGCCCAGGATGGGGAGTACGACGGCGAGCGGGGCAAGGCTGGTGATGTTCACTCTCCGCCTCCTTCCGGGCTGGGGTCAACGTTGAGGGAGCCGGGCTGTTCTTCAGAGGCGGCCTTGTCGGCCCGCACGGCGCGGTCACCGGACATGACCGTGGCCAGCGGGAACTCCGACGTCTCGACCGGGATCACGGAGTCATCCTCGGCATCGAAGCTCGGCGTTTCCGCGACGCGGCGGTCCTCGGCGTCGTCCTGGATTTCATCCTGGCGGGCCAGGACCCAGGTGCGGTAGATGATGCCCAGCATGAACGCCGTGACGGCGAAGGAGATCACGATCGAGGTCAGGATCAGGGCCTGCGGCAGGGGGTCGTTGTAGTCCCCCGCCGCGGTGTCCTTGTCGAAGAGCGGCGCCAGCCCGGCGTAGCCGCCGGTGGCGAGGATCAGCAGGTTCGTGGCGTTGGCCAGCAGCATGAGGCCCAGCAGGACCCGGGTGAGGCTGCGTTCAAGGAGCAGGTAGATGCCACAGGCGTAGAGGGCGCCCATGACCGTCAGCAGGGTCAGGTTGACGCTCATGTTCTCCCCTTGGCAGTGGTTTCCGCGTCGGCGGACTCGTCGGCGGACCCGGCGGGGACCCCGCCCGGGAATCCTCCGCTGTCCTGGTCTTCGGCGGCCCTCTCTTCGGTCGTCTCGGGTTGCTCTTCGAAGTGCTCGTCGATCTCCGCGCCGAGGCTGCGCAGCACATCCAGGGCCAGTCCGACGACAACGACGTAGACACCGATGTCGAAAATGGTCGAGGTGACGAACTTGATGTCGCCGAAGACGGGCAGCCACAGCTCCACGATGGCGCTCTGGAACACTTCGCCGCCCAGCAGCAGCGGCGTCATTCCGGCGGCAGCCGCCGTGGCCAGTCCGATCCCCAGCAGGGTGCCGGCGCCGACGGGTGTCGCTTCGCGCAGTTCGAAGCGGCCGCCGGCCAGGTAGCGGATGGTCAGGGCGAGGCCGGCCGTGAGGCCGCCGGCGAAGCCGCCGCCGGGCAGGTTGTGGCCGGCGAGGAGCAGATAGATGGAGAACACGATCATCGAGTGGAAGATGAGGCGCGTGACCACCTCGAAAATGATCGAGCGGCGTTCGGGTGCCAGGGTCCGGCCGGCCACCAGCCAGGCGTCGCGAGTGGCGGCAGCGAACCGCCGGTTCATCGCCAGGGCGGCGTCTTCCCTGGTGCTGCCCCTGACCCCGGTCCGCCGGCCCACGGTCCCTTCCGCGACGCTCGCGGATGTCCGGATGCGGTCGCCGCGGCCGCGAACGAAGATGAGGCTTGCCACGCCGGTGGCGGCCAGGGCCAGGACCGAGATCTCGCCAAAGGTGTCCCAGGCCCGGATGTCCACCAGGGTCACGTTGACGACGTTGAGGCCGCCGCCGCCCTCATAGGCCAGTTGCGGGAACTGCAGGGAGACCGGCGGCGCCACCCGGGCGCCGAGGGCGTGGATGGCCACGAAAATCATGGTGACGCCGAATGCCAGGCCGATCACCACGCGGATGACCCGGTACTTGCCGCCGGTGCGGTCACGCAGCCCCGGCGGAAGGCTCCGCATGGCCAGCACGAACGCCACCAGGATCATGGTTTCGACCAGCATCTGGGTCAGGGCGAGGTCCGGGGCTCCCTGCAGGGCGAACATCATGGCAATCCCGTAGCCGGTAACGGACACCATCAGGACGGCCAGGAACCGTTTGTTGGCGCGCACCGCGGCCAGCGCCCCGATCACGATTCCGGCGCCGGCCACCAACTGCAGCGGCGAGCCGGGATCGATGACATAGAGACCGGGCGGCAGCGGTTTGTTGGCCAGCAGCAGCGCCGTCAGCGGCAGGACGAACGCCACGGTCAGGATGACGGACAGGTAGAAGAAGAGCGAACCTCGCTGGGTCCGGCCGGTGATCCATACCGCGGTGTCGTCCAGGGCGCCGATCGTCTGCTGGTAGGCACGGTCGCTGTCGATCCAGCCCGGCACCAGCGCCTGCAGCCGGGCCACGGCGTTGCGGCCGTAGAACATGGCCAGGCCCAGGACGAACGTCACTGCGGTCAGGCCGAGGGCCGGGGTGATGCCGTGCCACAGCGCCAGGTGCCCGGGCGGGGCCTCGGAGCCGTGCACAAAAAGCTCCGCGTAGGGCTGGATCCAGGCGTCAACGGTGGCAGGCCACAGCCCGTAAAGGATTGTGAGGAGGCTCAGGATCGCCGGCGCGGCGAGGAACGCCGGTTTGACCGGCTTGAAGGCCGTGGGCTCCACGCCGGGCTTGAGGGCGAAGGCTCCCCACATGAACCTGGCGCTGTAGGCGAAGGTCAGGATGGAGCCCAGGACCACACCGGCCAGGAGCCAGGGTCCGGTCCCGGTCTCCGACTTGTACTGGAGGAAGGCCTCGAACACCGATTCCTTGGCGACGAAGCCGGCCAGCGGGGGCACGCCCGCCATCGAGGCCGCGCCGATCGCCGCGACGACCGCCAGTGCCCTGGCCGATCCGTAGACGCCGGAGAGCTCGCGGATGTCCCGGGTCCCGGACTGGTGGTCGATGATGCCCACCACCAGGAAGAGCGTGGCCTTGAACAGCCCGTGCGCCAGGAGCAGGGCTATTCCGGCGAGTGCCGCGTCGGGAGTGCCGAGGCCCACCACCATGGTCATGAAGCCCAGCTGGCTCACGGTGCCGTAGGCGAGGATGAGCTTGATATCTGTCTGCCGGAGGGCCCGGTAGCCGCCCACCAGCATGGTGGCCAGGCCCAGGCCGAGCACGATCGGCAGCCACGCCGCGGTGTCCGCGAATCCGGGGGCCAGCCGGGCCACAAGGTAGATCCCGGCCTTCACCATGGCCGCGGCGTGCAGGTAGGCGCTCACGGGGGTGGGGGCAGCCATTGCGCCGGGGAGCCAGAAGTGGAACGGCACCAGGGCGGATTTGGTGATCGCACCGATCAGGATGAGGACGACGGCGGCGTTCACGACCCCGCCTGCGGGGCCGGCGACCAGGGCGGGAGCCAGGTCCATGATGGCCTGGATCCGGTAGGTTCCGGCCGTCGAACCGAGCATGATGAGCCCCACGAGCATGGCCAGGCCGCCGGCGGTGGTCACCACGAGTGCCTGCAACGCCGAGCGCCGCGCGGACAGCCGGGTGCGGGCGTAGCCGATCAGCAGGTAGGACAGCACCGTGGTCAGTTCCCAGAAGATGAACAGCAGCAGAAGGTCATCAGCGGTAACGAGGCCGAACATCGCCCCGGCAAAGGCCAGGAGCTGGGCGCCGAAACCGCCGAGGTAGTCGTCCTTGTCCTTGAAGTAGCGGGCGCAATAGACCAGCACCAGCGCACCCACCCCCAGCACCAGCAGGGACATGATCCAGGCCAGGGCATCCATCCGGAACGCGAGTTCGAGCTGCAAGCCGGGAATCCAGGGGATGACTTCGGTAATCGCCCCGTCAGAACCTGAATAGACTGTGCCTGAATAGACTTCGTCGTGCTGCAGCAGCAGCCAGATAAAGGAGGCCGCGGGGACCGCGGCCAGGGCAATGAACGAATTCCTGCCAAACTTTCGGAACAGCAGCGGGGCCACAGCAGCCACCGCAAAGTGCACGGCAAGGACTGTGATCACTGGTATCTCCGCAACGTCAGAAAGTCGATTGTCAGCAAGTTGGAGCAGGCGGGTCATTTGTTAGGTTCGGTGCCGTCAGTTTACCAAGCGTGTACAAATTCTTTTGGCCGGGACACCGGCCGCTGAACAATTCGACGCAAATGTGAAGCCGGGGTTAAACCCCGGCTGGCAAAACCCCCTCCCGCTCCCCCTCGGAGGACGCCCTGGGCGGCTACGATTCTGGCTATGAACACTGCCGCCGCCCCAGAGGCCATGCGCCCCTCGGAACTGGAATCGGGAAGTCCCGTCCCGCACCGGGGCCGGATCCTCGCGTGGGCCTCGTGGGACTGGGGTTCGTCAGCCTTCAACGCCGTCATGACAACATTCGTTTTCACCGTCTACCTGACCTCCAGGGCATTCGGCGGGGAGGACCAGGCCTCGGCAGTCCTGGGCGCCGCGCTGGCCGTCGCCGGCGTGGCCGTTGCCCTCCTGGCCCCGGTCACCGGGCAGCGCTCGGACACGGGCGGCCGGCGGAAGCTGTGGCTGGGGGTCAACACGGCCGCCGTCGTCGTCCTGACCGGGCTGTGCTTCTTTGTCTTCCCGCGGCCGGACTTCCTGATCCTGGGCGTCACGCTCATAGCGCTGGGCAACGTCTTCTTCGAGTTTGCCGGTGTCAACTACAACGCCATGCTCACCCAGATCTCCACCCCGCGGAACATCGGCAAAGTGAGCGGCTTCGGCTGGGGCATGGGGTATCTCGGCGGCATCGTGGCGCTGCTGATTGTGCTCCAGCTTTTTGTCCAGCCCAGCGTGCACTGGTTTGGCGCCTCCACCGCGGACAGCCTCAACATACGGCTGGTGGCGGTGTTTTCCGCCCTGTGGTTCCTCGTCTTTGCCCTGCCCGTGCTGTTCGCAGTCCCGGAGCTGCCGCGCTCTGACCGGGGCGCCGGACTGGGGTTCCTCGCCTCCTACGGCCTGCTCGTCCGGCGCATCCAGGCGATCTACCGGACCAGTCCGCACACTATCTACTTCCTCCTCGCGAGCGCCATCTTCCGGGACGGGCTGGCAGCTGTCTTCACCTTCGGCGGGGTGATCGCGGCCGGCACCTTTGGCTTCGAGCTCAAGGACGTCATCTTCTTCGCGATCTTCGGAAATGTCGTGGCGGCCGCCGGCGCCGTCCTCGGCGGCTTCCTGGATGACAGGATCGGGCCGAAGACCGTGATTATCGCGTCCCTCGCCGGCCTGCTGGTCGCGGGTACCGCGATCCTGGTCCTCGGCAACGGCAGTTACACGTTCTTTGGCATGGCCTGGGCCGGGACCACCACGTTCTGGGTCTTCGGCCTGCTGCTGTGCCTCTTCGTGGGGCCGGCCCAGTCGTCCTCCCGCGCCTACCTCGCCAGGCTCGCCCCGCACGGCGAATCCGGCGAGCTCTTCGGCCTCTACGCCACCACGGGCCGGGCCGTCAGCTTCCTCGCCCCCGCGCTCTTCACGCTGTGCATCGCCGTCGCCGCACCCTTCGTAGCGGAGGGCCAGGCCCAGCGCTGGGGCATCCTCGGCATCATGGTGGTGCTGCTCGTGGGCCTGCTCGTGCTCCTGCCGGTCAAGGCCCCCGACCAGACCGAAATCGCGGTGGTCCCCGAGTCCTGAGGCGGCCGAATCACCGGTTCGCGCACTAGGCTGAGGGTATGAACGTGGATGAGACGGACCTCCCCGGCCTCGGCCGGCGCAAGGACTTCATGACTGCCTCCGGACGCCGGATCGGCGTTGTCGAATACCGCGAGGGCCAGACGGAACTCATCGTCTCGACCTGGGACGATCCTGATACCTGCCAGGCCTCTGTCCCGCTGACTGCTGATGAGGCCGCCGCCCTGGGCAACCTCCTGGGCGGCCAGCGCATCGCCATGCAGCTCTCGGAAGCGCACCGGGAAATCCCGGGTATTGTCACGCGCCAGTTTTCGATCAGCGCTGAGTCACCCTTCCAGAACCAGCCGATGGGGAAGGCGTGCATCCGGACCCGCAGCGGTGTCTCGATCGTGGCCATCATGCGCGAAGGCGAGGTCGTGCCCTCCCCGGGACCCGACGTCGTCCTTCACCCCGGTGACCTCCTCGTTGCGGTGGGTACGCAAGAAGGCCTGGACACGGCGGCCGGCATCCTGCGCAACGGATAAGCCGGATGGATCCGCTCGCGCTGACCCTGATCGAGCTGGGGGCCGTCGTCTTCTGCCTCGGCCTGCTGGCCAGATTGGCCGGGCGGATCGGCATGTCCCCCATCCCGCTCTATCTGGTGGGCGGGCTGTTCTTCGGGGCCGGGGGCCTGGTCAAGCTCGAAGGCATGCACGAGTTCGCGCACCTTTCCGGCGAGATCGGCGTGATTCTCCTGCTTCTCATGCTTGGGCTGGAATATACGGCGTCCGAGCTCGTCACCGGCCTGCGGCGGTCCTGGCAGGCCGGCGTCCTGGACCTGCTGCTCAATTTCCTGCCCGGTGCCGGGCTCGCGGTGATGCTGGGATGGGGCGTCGTGGGGGCCATGGTGATGGGCGGCGTCACCTACATTTCATCCTCCGGGATCGCCGCCAAGGTCATCACGGATCTCGGCCGCATCGGCAACCGGGAAACCCCGGTTGTCCTGTCCATCCTGGTGTTCGAGGACCTCGCCATGGCCGTGTACCTGCCGGTCCTGACCGCCACGCTGGCCGGCGTCAGCATCCTGCTGGGGCTGCAGACGGTGGGGATCTCCCTGGCCGTCGTCAGCCTGGTCCTGGTGGTGGCCCTGCGGCACGGACACCACGTGTCCAAGGCCGTGCACAGCGAAAACTCCGAGGTTTTCCTGCTCAACCTGCTGGGCGCGGCACTTCTGGTCGCGGGGCTCGCGGCCGCCATGCAGGTTTCCGCGGCAGTGGGCGCCTTCATGCTCGGCATCGCGATTTCCGGCGCCACGGCCCACAGCGCCACCCGCGTCCTGGAACCGCTCCGTGACCTCTTCGCGGCCATCTTCTTTGTGGTTTTTGGCCTCAACACCGACCCCCGGTCCATCCCCCCGGTCCTGGGCTGGGCCCTGCTGCTGGCCCTGGTGACGGCAGCCACCAAGGTGGTCACCGGGTACTGGGCGGCTAAGCGGGCCGGGATTGGCATTCCCGGCCGCTACCGCGCGGGCGCGGCCCTGATCGCACGCGGCGAGTTCTCGATTGTCATCGCCGGCCTGGCCGTTGCCTCCGGCGTGGTGCCCGCGGATCTGGCGGCCCTCGCCACCGCGTACGTTCTGATCATGGCGATTGTGGGGCCGCTGGCCGCCCGCTTTGTGGAGCCGCTGGTCCGGCTCCTGCGCCGTCCCGCACGGCGGCCCGCGTTCCGGACCTCGGGCCCGGCGTAACGCTGCCGCCCTGCGACACGGCGCTTACTGCGTGGCCGGGAGGCTGGCTTGGCTGCCTGGCGCGGCCGTCTGGCCTGGCAGCCGTCCCGCCTAGATGTTGGTGAGGTGGAAATTCAGGTGGCTGCGGCTGGCCGTGGGCCCGCGCTGGCCCTGGTAGCGGTTGCCGTATTCCCCCGAACCGTACGGGTGCTCCGCGGCCGAGGACAGCCGGAAGAAGCACAGCTGGCCGATCTTCATGCCGGGCCAGAGCTTGATGGGCAGCGTGGCCATGTTGGACAGTTCCAGCGTGACGTGGCCGGAGAATCCGGGATCGATGAAACCCGCCGTCGAGTGCGTCAGCAGGCCGAGCCGGCCGAGCGAGGACTTGCCCTCGAGGCGGGCCGCGATGTCATCCGGCAGCGTCACGGTCTCGTACGTGGAGCCAAGGACGAACTCCCCCGGGTGCAGGATGAACGGCTCGCCGGACTCAACTTCCACCAGTCGGGTCAGCTCGGGCTGCTCCTCGGCCGGGTCAATGTGGGCGTATTTGTGGTTGTCGAACAGCCGGAAGAACTTGTCGATCCTGACGTCCACCGAGGACGGCTGGACCATGTCGGGGTCGAAGGGTTCGAGGACAATCCGCTGGGAGTCAATTTCGGTTCGAATGTCGCGGTCAGAGATCAGCACAGGTTCAAAAATACCGCACGGCGCCCTGCCCGGCTTCACGGACGGGTGCAGCCGCCAAGTGTTACTCCACCGGACCGTCTATTCCGTGGCGGGCATATTTTCGAGGAGGGACTTGAGCCGCTCGAGTTGGCCGACCTCGGCCTTCATCCGCCGGCGGAAGGGGTTAGTCAGGCGGACCATGAACCCCCGGGGCTCGTAGTTCAGGGCGAATCGGACGCGGGTGCTGGGACCCTCGGTGCTCAGGTAGTAGCCGCCGTGCGGCCGGGCCGGCCCGACGATGACCTGGTACTGGATCTCCGCCCCCGTCCGGGCTTCGACGATTTCGAAGTCCGCGGCCACGGGTCGTCCGCCCGGTCCGGCGACCGTCTGCCGGTACACGGCACCTTTGGCGCCGGCGGCACCGGAGTGTAGTTCCACGCTCCGGACCCCCTCCCGCCAGAGTGGCAGGTGGCCCGGGTCCAGGAGGAAGTTGTACACGCTCATGGCGTCACGGTGGATGACGACGTCGTACTCTGCGAATGCCACGAAAATCCTTGCTTGGCGGACGGCAATGGGCGTAGCCCGCTTCCCCCACAGCGCAGCTAACCAATTCAGGATATTCGCCCGGGCCGTCAGTGCCGCGGCGGCTCCAGGTCCTTTACCGAAGAGTTACGGGGCAGTCATCATCAGGTTTCCACACTCGCGAACTTGCCGCGGCGAACGTGGGCGGGCCGGAAGGAACCGTCGTCGCGGTTCTCGACCGGAGGGATGCGATCGGGATGTTCGGCGCCGTATCCGGCAACGTACGCCGTGTTGGCGTCGGGGCCCCGACGGGGGATCCTGTTTTGGACGACGCCGAGAATGTTGGCGTCGACAAAATTGAGCTGATCGATTGCCTTGGCCAGGCTGTGTTGGCTCACCCTCTTCGTTCCGACCACCAGCAACACGCTGTCGGTGCTTTTGGTCAGCACACTGGCGTCCGTGACGGGGAGGATGGGCGGGGAATCGACGATGATCACGTCGAACTTTTTCTGCAACTCCTCCAGGAGACGGCTCATGGCTGCTGAACCGAGCAGTTCACTGGGATTGGGCGGCAGAGGACCCGAGGCCAGCAGCGCCAACCCGTCGTCGGACCAGTACTGGATGCTGTCGTCGAGGCTGGACGTTCCGACAAGGACAGTGGTGAGTCCGATTCCCCCCTCGATTCCAGTCGCTGAAGCAACTGAAGGAAGACGAAGATCCGCATCCACGAGGATGACCTTCTGGCCGCCCTTGGCGATAGTGACGGCAAGGTTCAGCGCGACCGTGCTCTTCCCCTCCCCCGCTGACGCGGAAGTAACAACGATCGAGCGCATCGGCCGGTTCACGCCTGCGAACTGGAGGTTCGTTCGAAGCTTGCGGAACGCCTCCGCGCCCGAACCGCCCAGGACCGCGGGAGGGGCCCCTGGCAGACGGCCGGCAGTCTGTTCAGTGATTCCTGCCAAGAGCGGCAGATCAGTCATCTTGCGCAAATCCGATTCCGTCCGGATGTTGCGGTCCAGGACATGGCGCAATACGGCCGCCGCGATTCCGGCTGCGAGCCCGTACAAAAGGCCCAGGCCGAGGTCCAGCTTCGCGTTGGGACTCGACGGCTCGGTCGGCGTGGTGGCGTGGTCCACCGGGCTGAGCCGAACCGGTGTCGGCGTTCCGTTCGTGGGCCGCTCCAGGTCAGCGACAGCCGTGATGAGGCTGGCAGCGACGGCGTTGGCGATGTCGGCGCTCCGCTGGGCGGAGCCGTCCCTGGCTTCGATTTCGATGATCACCGTATTGCGCGCGGTGGATGTCTTGATCTTGGCGGCCAAGGCTTCCGGGGTCATGCCGAGCTTGAGCTTGTCGATGACGGGTTGGAGCACGGTCGGTTTCGAGGTGACGTCCACATATGATTGGACGCGCGCCAGTGCGAAGACGCTGCCCTGTTGCAGTTCCGCGGATGTTTCCGAGTTCTGCGTCGAAACGAAAAGGCTCGTCGATGCCGTGTAGGACGTGGGAGTAAGCAGGGATGCCACGCCCGCGAGTATCGTTCCCAGCAACGCCAGGACAGTGATCAGGCGCCAGCTTCGGCGCAATATAAGCAATTGTTCACGGACGTCCATTGCGGGTCCTTTCACAGGCGGTGGTTGCTGCATTCCAGGCGAAGCGGCGCGGTTTCATGCGGCCAGCCAGGTGTAGCATCCATCCGACACGACGCGGGCGGTGCCGGCCGGGATGGTGAAGGCCGACGTACCGTTCGATTGCGCAATCGACCCGCCTGCTGCATCGTAGGCCACCAGTGTGCAGTTCGGAGAGGGATTCCATGCCTCGTACTTACCTGCGGAGATTGAACCACCGCCTTCCTTGGGCGCTGCCGCACCGATGGTGAAGTCGCCGTCGGTGAAGCCTCGGCGCGCGGCATCGAGCTCAGGCTGGAGCCCGGGACAGAGATCATTAATGGCAGCGACTACCTCCGCGTCCACCTTCTCGATCAAGTGAGACACCACGGCCTTCTGGTCCGTGGCCTTCACATTTTCCAGTTGGGCGCAGCTTTCCTGTCCGACTTGGAGGACAGCGTTCGGGTCGGTGCCCTGGGGGACCCGTGAAACGAGATACCGCTGCTCGGGAGGCGCAAAGGTGGGCTTGGGTGCAGCCTGCGGGGCTTGCGCCTCGCCGGAGGAGGTGGGGGTGTTAGCAGGTGCCGCTGTCTTGGCTCCCGCGGCGGGAGCCGAGGGGGAAGCCCCCGGAGGAGCGGCCGGAGCCTCAGAAGCTGAGGCGGACGGGGAGGATGAGTTGGCGGACGTGGACGTGGCGTTGGGATTTCCGGGGGAGGTGCAACCGGCGGCTGCGAGGACCGCAGCCGCCAGAAGCACCATTCCCAGGGATTTCGAGAGACCGTTATACATGGGATGTTTTCTTTCGAGAGCTATTTTTACCTAGGGATTCGGCTCGAAGTTCAGGACCAGGGCCGGGCGTTTGGCAGCACTGGCTTCCCGCGAGAAGAACCACATGTTGTCGGTTCCAGCGCTCTGCATCGAGAAGTTGATGTCACCTGCGAGCGCTGCCGAGATTGCGTCCGCGTCGAGCGAAATTGAGTACGACGCGTTCGGTGCCGTCGGACCGGTCAGCGTTCCCAGCAAGGTGCTGCTGGTTTGCGGGCGGTTGTTGTAGGTCGTCGTCGCCTCGGACCAGTCACCGGCCATCGCCACCGTCTGCTGCGGATCGGCGGACCCGGCAAAGGAATCCGCGGTAGTTGAGAACTTCAAGGTCGCCGACACGAGGTGCTGGCCCGCAGGAACCTGCGCGGACGCATTGAACCTCATGTAGGTGATGTAAGCCGACGTACCCCTGGTGGCCAGGGTCGTGAAGGACCCTGTTGCGGTATTCGGCGCTCCCGCGTTCACGTAGGTGTCGGCGGTCGGTGTCAGCGTGAGCGTGACCGGCTGCGGGAGCGGGACCACCGTTGCGGATGCTTCGTTGGACGGGCCGCTGATGTTGCCGGCCTCGTCGGCGGCGAGAACCTGATAGTAGGACGTTCCGGCCGGACGGCCCGCGTCAGTCCAGCTGAGCGTGCTCCCGTTCACCGTGGCGACGAGGCTGGCTGCTGACGGGGTGAACCCGCTGGTATCGGAACGGTGGACCTGGTATGCCGTAACCCCGACGTTGTCGGTGGTTGCGTTCCAGGAAACGGCCACATCACTGGCATGTACCGCGGCCGCAACTCCTGTCACGGCCGCGGGAGCTTGTGTGTCGGGGACCGGCTGTCCGATTCCCTTGCCAATGTTGAAGTGGTCGGTGACCTGCGCTGCCGAAAGTACCGTCGGGTACACGGCGAACTCGTCGATGGAGCCGGCGAAGTAGTTGCTCGAGGGCCGCAACGGCCAGCTGTTCAGCTGGTCTCCGCCAATCTTCCACGAACCCCAGTAGCTTTGCGCTTCAGTCTGGGTCGGCAGCGCGCCGATCTGGGTTCCATCTACGTAAAGCCGCATGCCGTCGCTGCCCTGCGTCGCCACGGCGTGGTGCCAGGCGTTGTCGTTGTAGGGCAGAACCGAGCTAACCGTCCTTGTGCCGTTGACGTAGACACCGTAGATCAGCGTGCCCGCGTTCGTCATGTAGAGGTTCCGGTCGTAACTGCTGCTGAGTCCGGGATTGGTACCGTGCCGGTTGGGCTGGCCACTGCCGAAGCCGAAGATCTTCCCGCCCCGGGTCGTGTTCGTCTTGAACCACACCTCCGCGCTGTAGACGGTGGGCGCATTGCCCCGGTTCTGGCCGTAGGCGAATGCGCTCGTGCCGTTGAACGTCGTCGAGCGGCTGGTGTCATTGGCAATGGCTCCGGTGTCGCCGGCAAATGCCGGTCCGCCATAGCTCAGTTCCAGGTTGTTGCCCGCAGAGCTGTCGGCGCCGACCGTCGGACCGCTGCCGTCAAGCCGCCAGTACGTACTGGCACCTGCCCCAAGGACAGCGGCCGGGTAGGCTGCGGTGTTCCTCGCTGTTGTGACGGCCACCGAGGCCGAGAGCGGGCCGGTGTTGGTGCCGTCAGTCGCCCGGACACGGTAGCTGTACTGCGTTCCGGGTACGGCTGTCTTGTCCGTGAAGGACACCTGGCCGGTCGACCACCACAGCGAGCTGGCATTAACAGTTCCCAGCGGCGTCGTCGAGCCGTTCCGGTAGACGCTGTAGCTCAGCTCCGAGTCATCCTTGTCGAGGCTGGCCCGCCACCGGATCTGGTTTTCGCCGGCCTTGACGCTTTCCGCGCTGACGTTGCTGGGCGAGGACGGTGCCACCGTTCCCGGGCCGGGGCCGAACCTGGTCAGGCCCTGCTGGGCGGTGCCGTTGGTGGTGGTGAATTCGCCGGCGACCCAGAGCATGTCGCCCGAACCCCGGTTCGTGTGGACGATGGCCCTGGGGCCAATGCCCTCACCAATCCCGTCGTTGGTATCAGGGCTCCACCCCAGCTGGGGCGCCGGGGCGTTGACGCTCTGTGCCGTCAGGTGCTGCCGGACGCCGTCTGCCATTTCATTCATGGTCGAGCAGTCGTGCTCGTGGCTGGCGGCGTAGAGGACACCGCCGTAGACGTCCACCGCCTGGGTAGCTCCGAGGCAGGTGTCCCTCCACACCTGGTCGTAGGTGTCAAGGCTGAATCGTGCCCGTCCGTCGAAGACGCCGCCTCCGGTGCCCTCGTTGCCGATGTAGAAGTTCTGCCCGTCGTCAACGATGGACTTTGTAAATGACGTGCGCGAGATGAACGTTGCGCCGTATGCCCTTACGTTCGCCCCGGTGTTCGTATCGACGACGGCGATCGACTGGGATGCCACGCCGTTCACAGTTGCGAAATCGCCACCGAGGACGGCCACGTTGCGGCCGGCGGGGATGTCCAGCGCGCGGGCTGACGCGTTGACGGCCGGTGCCCATGGAAGGAGCGCGCCGTTTGAGTCCATGGCCGCGTAGCGGCTGCGGGCCTCGGTCCCGACCGTTTGGAAGTCGCCACCGAAATAGACGGCGGTGTTCGTGGCGGCGATTGTCCGGACCGTGGCCGAGACGATTGCCGGTCGGAAGGTCGTGTCTACCGTGCAGCCAGGAAGCTTGACGGCAGCGATGCGGGTGGTGTTGACGCCGTTGATGGCCCCAAACAGACCGCCCACATAGAGCCGGCTGCCGTCCGGAGTTACCGCCAGGGCACGAACGGTTGTACCTGTCCCGCCCGTCACGGACAAGGCGCAGGAAGTCGGGTTGCCGGTGAACGCGTCGAAGGCCGCGAAGTTCACCGCATTTCTTGACTGGGCGCTGCCGGCGGCGGTGCCAGGAGGCCGGATCTGGGTGAAAGTTCCGCCGGCGTAGACAACGCCGTTTGACTGGGCCATGGTCCAGGCAACGCCGTTTGTCTGCCAAGTCGGGAGGGCGTTGGCGGAAAACGCAACTCCCGGAGATAGAGCGAGCGCGGAGCTGCTGGTGGCAATTAACGGCGCCACCGCCAGCGCTATGCCCGCTAGAACAGCTGGAATTTTTTGACGCATGGAGTCCCCCCCGGTTACGTAATCATGAACTTCAGGGCTGAAGCTACCAAGATCAAATCAGCAAAGACCAAGGGCGGGAACGGTTGCTCCTACTAGCTTTTCCACCCCTCCTACTTGTCTTACTAGTCCCGCTACCTGCTTTAGCCGCCCGCCCACGCGTTTCTCCCCAAAGTGCTTTCCGTCAGGCAATAACACCCTCAGCATGGAATTGGGGGGACCAGCCCAGCGCCTCGACGGCCGGCCGGTGCCTATGACCTATTCGGCATTCGTGAAGAATCGAGTTCGTTGTGACTGTTCGTATCGGCTATGCATCCGGTGTCTACGATCTTTTCCATGTCGGGCACCTCAACCTGCTCAAACATGCACGGTTGCACTGCGACTATCTGGTCGCCGGAGTGGCTTCCACCGAAGCGACACTGCTCATGAAGAACAGAGAGCCTGTCGTGCCTCTTCACGAACGGCTTGAGATCGTCCGGAATATCCGGCTTGTCGACGAGGTGGTGGTCGACAACTACCCGGACAAAGTAGACGCCTGGCATGCAGTTGGCTTCCATGTAATTTTCAAAGGCGATGATTGGCGCGGAACAGAAAAGGGAAACCGCCTCGAAGCCGGCATGCTGGCGCTCGGCGTCGAGGTGGTGTATTTTCCCTACACCGTTCACACCTCCAGCACCCTGCTGCGGCGCGCGCTGAACCTGCTTGATAGCGGCCTTGAAGACAACGAGTCATTGAAGGCGTGAAATGCATGCAAATCGAAGTGCAGGGAAATCCGGAACCGGCACCGGGAATATTCCGGATGATCGCAGAGCGCTCTCCCGGCGCCAGGCCATCTTCCTTGGAGCATCGGGATTATTTCTGGCCGGATGCACGCCGGCCCGTCCGCCTGTTCAAGCTCCACCAATTCACACGGTAGCCACGCTATTCGAAAATGATCGTTTTATTGTGGCTCACCGCGGCTCAGGAGATAACTGGCCGGAACACACTATGCACGCCTATGAGCAGTCGGTGAATTCCGGTGTTCCGGCGCTCGAAGTTTCGGTGAACGCCACCAAGGACGGCGTGCTGGTGTGCCATCACGACCAAAGTGCGCTCAGAGTGACCGGGCAAGACCGCAAGGTCGCGGAACTTACCTATGCCGAGCTCAGCGGCCTCCGGGTCGATGCCCGCGCTTGGCTTGGCCCGTCGACGGCCCTTGAGCCTATTCCGAAGCTACGGGACGTCCTTGACCGGTTCGCGGCTTCGCATGTCATTTTCATCGAAGACAAACAAGGCACGAACACAAGAACGCTTCTTGACCTGATGGACAGCTACCCGAATTCCACCGGGCATTTCATCTGGAAGCAACCGGCCCCCGCCCTCCAGGTTGCGGCAGCCGCCAAGCGCGGCTACAAAACGTGGGGGTACTTCATGCCGGATGCCATTCCCCGTTTGGACGAGCTCGCCGCCGGATTCGATTATCTTGGCGTTTACCACACCGCCGATGACGCGACGGTCCGTAAGGTCGTGGCCTACGGCAAGCCCGTCATTTGCTGGGAAGTCCATACCCGTTCCGCTGCCAACCGCGTGACCAGCCTGGGCGTTCAAGGCCTGATGTGCTCAAACATCCCCTACGTGACGTCGGCGACCGCGGAACCTCAGGACACGTTCTCGACCGGTTCCCGGGCCGCCGGCGACCTTCCTTGGACTGTTGACCAAGGCTGGGGAGCCCAACCGGTGATCGACGCGGCGTCGGCATCAGTAGTGCTGGATAAGAGCGAGAACTTCAGCTACCGGCTGGGTTCAATGGGTCCTGTCACGAAAGAGATCCACAGCATTACGTTCGAAATGTGTTGGCCCCAGGAACTTCCGTCGAACCTTCAGCACGCCGGAATAGCTTTCGGGCAACAGGATGACACCCCCTACCGGGTGTTGGTGCCAAGCAGCGTCGGGGGATATCACCTGATCATTCGGCCGGCCGGAGAGCTGGTCCTGTACCGGCGCGACCCAGGCAATCCCGCCGGCACACGGCTACAGACGATCGCGACGTCACCCGTGAAGCCCGGGGAATGGATGCACTTCAAAATCGACGTTACGCCGTCCTCCATCCGGTTCTCGAGGGTAGACGGCGCCGGCTGGTCAGGAGAGACGATGGACCGGCAGTATCGCGGGGGCTACATCAGTCTCTGCAAGGATTACCCTGCCCCGGTCCCCGTCCAGTTCAGGGGTGTCACGGTCACCTAGACCAGATGCCGGGCAGGGCCGGCCACCCGCCGTGTTTCTGCCGCGCTCACCGGGCGTCAGCAGCCCGCCGGAGCTCGACTTCCGCCGCATCGGGCCGATGCAACGACGATTCTGTCCGGGAACGGGAACGGGATCTCGACACAACGGTGGCGGTCCCCCCGACGACAACCGCGGCCGCGACTGCCAGCGCAAACGCCCAGGCGGCGCCAACGGTGCCGCCTGCATACGCCAGGGCAAGAGGCAGCACAAGCGTCAGAAGGGCCAGAACTGCCCGCATGAGCGTCGACAGCCTGTTCGCCTGGACGGACCTGTAGTAGGCCAGCAAGACGGTGTAGGGAACCATCGCGACGTATTGCACCAAGTAAGGAAGTCGCAGCCCGGACGCAGCCTCCCAGGATGCGCCGAGCACCAGGGCCCCTATGGAGCCCGGCAGCAGCATGACGGCCGCGCCCCACAGCCCGGCCATGGCAGCCACGACCACAGCCGTTTCGATCAGCCGCATTCGAAAGACCGCAGTGCCCTTGGAGCGCACGAGCTCGGGAATGACAGCCATCTTGATAGCGGAAAAAGCGGTGTTGAGCGGCGAGAACAGCAATTGCGCCGCCCGCAGCGCACCCACGCCAGCAGCACCCAGAGGCAGCGCCAAGAGATACAGCACGACGAAGTTGGACGCATTGAGCGCTGAAAACTCCCCGAGATAGCGAAGCCCGGGGTTGCGGTTGACGCCCAGCCAGCGCCTGCCGTCGCGCAGCGAAGGCAGCACCCGCCCCAGCAGGAGTCCCAGGACCAATGCTGCCGCTGCGCCGCCGCCCCAGCACAGAACGACGGCCCACACGGCTCCGGTGGTGGACGCGACAACCACCATGGATGTGATCGACAAGACGGCCCACACAGCGTCGATGAGCAGCGCCCGCCATGGACGGTGCTCACAGATAAACATGTACCGGAGCGTGTCTTGGAGGAGCACGAAGGGCAGGCTCGCGGCGATGACAAACCAGATGAGGCGGGCCGATTGGTCAGCCACGACGGCGCCGGCCAGCAGCAAGGGAACCGTGGCCGCTGCGACCAGTACGCTGGCACCCAAAACGCCTCTTCTCACCGGGGGTTTCAGGGAGCCCGCGGCGGAGTATTTGACCAGCATTGTCTCTCCGATAAGCGCACGCTGGGCGCCCAGGAACAGGAGCAGCCCCGCATAGCCCAGGGAGAACTGACCGAACTGGCCAGGGGTCGCGACATTGGCCGTAATGGCTACCGCGACGAAGTTCGAGATGCTGGATACGGCCTGATCGCCGAAGGCGACATACCTGCTCAGGCGGGCCATCTAGTCCATCCTTGCCAGGGCACGGGAAAACTTCGCCACATAGGCGGCGCAGAAGACGCAATGGAAGATCGCCAGTGCCGCGTAGCTGGGCAGGAATATGCCGCTCCACGGCACGGTCATCAGGGCCAGGCACGTCACGCCGTAGTCGACTGGCAACGTGAGGATTGATCGCTTTATGGAAGCCCAGCCATCGTGGCCGGGAGGTGACGGGCGCTTCCCCGCCTGACGGGTCAGCTGATCGAACAGGGCGCCGGCGAAGAAGATTGTGGAGTTGGCGAAAAGGAACACGCCGCACAGCGCGGCCAGCTGCAGCGCCGGAATGGAAGTTGTGCGCAGCAGGAAGCAGAATACGGCTCCGTGCAGAACGACGATCCGCCCGCTGTCCAGCACATGGTCGAGCCACTCACCCAATTTTGAGCTCCGTCCCTGGAGCCTTGCCAGCTGCCCGTCTGCCGAGTCGAGGACAAACCCGGCGGCGAGCACTACTCCGACCAGGGCGGAACCTGCCCCGGTTCCTGCCCCGAGGGCCAGCCACAGCAACGCCCCGTAGGTAAGGAACGCCCCCGCGAAAGTCACCTGGTTTGGCCCGAACCGGGTGTTCCTGAGCGCGGCTGCGACCACCCGGCCGGCCGGCCGGTTGACGTACAGGCAGTACAGGGGCACCCCTTTCTTGCCCTTCTGCGCCAGGCTGAGCTCCCTGAAGGACTGGGCAAAACCGGGCCCTGCGGCATGTGGACGCTCGAGCTTGTCCGTACTCATTTCGTGTCACCTGGCTTTCGTTTGGTACTCACGCTCAGAACAGCAATGGCCAGGGCGAGGATCAGCAGCCTCCCCATCGACTGCAGCAAAGAGCCGCGGAGCAGGATAAACATGTACCCGGAGAAAATGGCGACGCCCAGATAGCCCACCGATCCGGCGGACAAGGCACCCGCGCCGAAGCCGACGTCGAGCCTTCTGCTCAGCAGTCCCAGCAGGGCGAATGTGACCGCCACCCCGAGGACTCCGAAATTGATCCAGGCCTCTGCCCACAGCGGGGACGACAGGTTGACGTTGGCACTGCTCATCCACTGGCCGACCTCAACACCGCTGTCGAGCGGTTTGGTCGGCCAGACGACGCGCGGCACCCAAAACAGCACGGCGCCCAGGAACTGGTACCCCCAGGTCAGTCCCTCATCCCGGGTGAACCCAAGGGTATTGGCGAGCATGCTGAACTGGTCATAGTCCTTGGTCGAGATCATCCGCCACACCGAGTCCGTCTGGAGCATGACGCCGGTCCCCGCCGCCCGGCGGGTGATGTCGCTTAGCGGAAAAAGGAAGATCGCCGCCACCACGCCGCCGACGATCGCCACGTTGAAGAGGGCTTTGCGTGACCCGATGAGCGGCATGACCAAGCCGAAAAGCACGGCCAGCGTCCAGTAACGGGAGTTGGAGATCGGGTTGTTGACGACGACGTTGAGCACCACCAGGCCGACTATTAATACGGTGTCAAGCAGGTTGAGGGAACTTCGGAGGACCCGGAATATGTGGATGTAGAAAATGAGCGCCACCAGGCAGGTTACGGAGCCGAAGGCGGAGATGATCGCCCGGGCGGCTTGCCCGCTGTCGGGGCTTACCTGGTCCAGGGCCTGGCTCGCCTCCTGCCGGCTGGCAAAGAACACGCTGATTCCGCCGACCTGAGCCACGTATATCAACCCGCCCAGGATCGCGGCTGCCGCAAAGATCCTCAGGGTTTCCATGCTCCGCAGCTTGCGCACGGGAGCCGGGCCGCCCAAGTTCTTGAAGAGTCTGAGGTGATAGGCCAGGTCGAAGCTGACGCAGCCAAGAAGAGTGATGGCGGTTGCCGCGTACAAGGTCGAGTCGTCGACCTGGACGGCAAGGATGGTTGACGCACCGGTTGACAATTGGGCCAGTGGAACCACGCCCAGGCAGATGTAGACGAACATCCAGAAGACACCGGCTACCGGGCGCACCTGGTCTTTCCAGAGAATGGCGCTCATGCGGAAAGCCGCGTAGAGGAGCACCGAATATCGGATGAGGAAGTCAGTGTCGCTGTAGGTGGCTTCCGACGTCGACCGCAGGATGAGCGGTATGGCGACGGCAAAACACAAGAAAGTCAGGATCGCCAGCGCCGCGCCGATTCCTGACTTCCTCTCGCCCGGCAGGCTGACCGGGCTCCGGAGGTCACTGCCGGCCAGCATCTATCGCCTCCGCATACAATCCCAGGAGACTTTCCGCGAGGGATTCGGCAGACCAGAGACCCAGGTGCAGCTCACGGGCCCGCGCACTCAGCCGGAGCCGCAGATCCTGGCTGGCCGCCACCGTGGCCATGGCTGCCTGGAAGGCCCCGGCCGTGGGGGCGGCGACAACCGCCGCTCCCGCTTTCTGCAAGGGCGCGGCCAGTCCACATTCCGAGGTCAGGATGATGGGCGTACCCACAGCCGCCGCCTCGATGATCACCATCGGGTAAGGCTCGTGGCGGGCGGGCAAAACGACGGCGGTCGCATGGGACAGCGCCTCCAGCACCTGAGGTTCCGTCAACTCCCCCGGAAGATCGAACCGGTCCCGGAAGCCTGATGCATCGATCAAACGGTGCACGCTCTCCAGTTCGCCTTGATCAGGTCCGGCAACCACGAACCGGGCTTCCGATCCCCCCCGCAGGAGGGCAATTGCTGCCTCGACGAACACCGTGGGCTGCTTGCGCGCCGCCAGCCGCGAAACAAACAGAAAGGTGGGGGTCTGCGGGTCTTCCCACACGGTGCCGGGGTCGGCTGTAGCGTTCACCACCCGGCGCATCTTCGTCCTGGGCACGCCGAGGGACTCAAGGTTCTTTTCTTCGGCCTCCGTCAGGGTCAGCCATATTTGCGGCGTCCGCATCGCCCGCCGGAAGATCAGCGCATCGAACACCCGCAACCCGCGCGAACGCGGTGCTGCAAGCATGCCGTGGGCCTGCGCGATGACGGGAATGGCAGCACCGCGGAGCACCAGGGCGCTGAAGGTCGTGATGAAGTCGCGGCAGAGGTGCAGCTGGACGACGTCGACCTGGCGGCTCCGGTCCCAAACATGCCTGACGAGGCCAACCCCAATCAGGCCCCTGAGACGCGCGCCCCGGAAAGGGCGCCGGACGCGGAAGATTCTTTCATGCGGTTCCGGTCGAGTGGCCGGCCGGCCGCCGAGCCAGCCGCCGACGAGTTCAACAGCGGCACCGTGGCGCACCAGCGCTGCACTCTGCATGCGCGCGACCGCCCAGACGCCGCCCGCGACGGCCCCCGGGCCGGCCAGGCCGCCGATCTGCAGCACGCTCAGGGGCGGCCTCGACGATGCGCGATTTTCAGACATGCTCAGCCAGCCGATGGCCGTTTTGCTGTAGTTCGCGGGTTTTCAGGCCGATCTGCCAGTAGTACGTAGCCAGGGCGACGGCGTAGTCCAGGCCGGCCCGTCCGTCCAGGAAGCCGCGCCGGACGATGTAGCTGTAGACCCAGAAGGCAACTGGTTTGAACGGGACGACATCAAAGCGCTGGCCTTGCTGGCTTTTCGACGAGCGCACCGAGCGCCGCATGGCCGGGTCGGCATGGATGTAGGCCTCCCAGTCGGAGTACTTGTTGTGCCTGTCGAACCAGGTGCGGACCGGATCCAGATCGTGGTGTGCCAGCAGGCCCGCTGTGCGTCCCACCTCACCCGTCGCCTCTGGCTGGTAGTGCACTTCCAGCTCTGTCATCACCGGGAGATTCACCAAACCAGTGTCCTCATAGCGGTTGAAGCCCCGCTTTAACAGCGAACGCTTGACCACCCGGTGGCCGTGTTTGAGAACCTTCCCGGCGAAGTGATAGGAGATGGGGATGTCGAAAGCCACACGGCGTTCCAGTGGATCCGAGACGATGACGGCGATTTCCTCGATCAGTTCCCGGCTCGGAAATTCGTCGGCGTCAAGAAACAGGATCCAGGGGTGGCGCGTCGGCGCATGTTCAAGCTGCCACTGCTTCTTCTGCGGGTAGGCTCCGTTCCAGGTGAAGTTAATAACGGTCGCACCGCCGGCGGCGGCAAGTTCCGCGGTCCGATCGGCGCTGTTTGAATCGACCACGATGACCTCGTCGAAGTCGCTCAGTGCCGCCAGGCACCTCTCGATGCTCGCCTCTTCATTTTTCGTCTGAATCAGGACCGAAGCTGGTATCTTCTGCATTCACTTCCCCCTCGAGAGTGGATTGCCGATAGTCTTTGCGAATGGATTTTCTGAAGAGCACAAACAGGACCAGATCATCCTTCCGGTTCCGTCACGTGAAAGAAGTTGGATTTGGCCTGCTGGCCGTCGTGGCGGTCATGATTGCTGTGCTGGCATTCACCGCGCGGGGCAACGGGGCCGGTCCCTCGCCGGCTCCAGCTGCCAGCACGCCGGAATCGAGCCGTGCCGCGGTACCGAACGTTGACATCATCGGCGACTCCTACGTTGTTGGCTCCGACCAGGGTGGCTACGGAGCAGCCAACTGGGCAAAGATCGTCGGGTCCCGCTTTTACTCGGAATCCCACCCGGTCGACATGAACGTCATCGGCCATCCCGGCGCCGGGTACATCGTCAGGGGAACCGAGAAAGTCACGTTCGCCGAAGCCGCCACCACCAGCCTGCGCTCGACGGCAGATCTGGTTCTCGTCTTCGGGAGCAGGAACGACGGTAAGCAGGACCCTGCAACAATGGCCGCGGCTGCGACGGACCTCTACACAAAGATCCACGAGCGGGCGCCCCACGCGAAGCTGATCGTCGTCGGGCCGGCCTGGGTCAACGAGCGGGTGCCGGACTTCATCACCAGTGACAGCAAGGCGATCGCCGGGGCAGCGTCTGCCGGAGGCATTCAGTTCGTCGACCCGTTGAGCGAGCGCTGGTTCTTCGGCGCCGATTCCAAGCTCATCGGCGCCGACGGCGTCCACCCGACCGACGCCGGCCATCAGTACCTCGCCGACAAGATGTATGCGTTGATTTCCAAGACCCTGGCCACCATGGCTACCCCCTAGGATGCATTGTGCCATCACAGGACATCATTTCCCCGGAACCGTTCCCTGATCACTGAGGGGCCCGGCACCCGCCCGTAGACAGCATTCGGCGGGATGTCACCTCGGACCACGGTGAGCGGCTCCACGACGGCTGACTGGCCAATGTGGGCTCCGCCGAGCACCATGCAACGCGAGGTGACCCATGCACCATCGTCAATGTAAACGGGGCTGGTTATCAGGCCCATGTCGCTGCGGGCCCGGTGGCTTCCCGTGGTGATGAAGCATTCCTGTGAAACCACAGCGTTGGCGCCGATGTAGACATCGTCCTGGTTGTGGAACCAGACGCCCTCACCAATCCAGCAGCCGGCCCCGATGTGCAGCTTCCACGGAAACTTGACGCGGGTGC
Source organism: Arthrobacter sp. I3 (assembly GCF_000520575.1). Taxonomy (NCBI): domain Bacteria; kingdom Bacillati; phylum Actinomycetota; class Actinomycetes; order Micrococcales; family Micrococcaceae; genus Arthrobacter; species Arthrobacter sp. I3. Next base: position 19,979 of record NZ_KI914902.1, on the reverse strand, counting down.
GGGGCCGGAATGTGACGCCCGGACCGATCTCGGCGCCGAAAGCCCGCAGCACGGCGACCCGAAGCCGTGAACTTATCTGCCAAGGGTTGCTCACGAACAATAGCTCGCAGGCCCCCCACAGATAGACAATCGCCCGTGGCCGGTCCCAGGCTTCACCGGCGCCCGGCGCCTGAGCCAGGTCAATGACAGGCGTCTGCCGCCCTGGTCCGGCGTCGGGCGATGATTGTGCTGGCATCAGGACACCGCCTCGGCAGTCTGCGCGGACCCTTGTGGTGCCAGACGGCGGTCCGCAACGGCTTTGGCCAGCACTTCTTCGAATCGGGTGGCGATCGGACCAATACCAAACCGCTCGACGGAAAGCTGGCGGCTTCGCTCTCCGGCGGAGACAAGTGCCCCTGGCGACTGGACCATCCCCTGGAGCCAATCGGAGGCACCCACCACACCCTGAGCGTCCGGAGTCCCGACATACCCGCCGGCCGCCCCGATGTCCACGGCCGCTGGATTGTCCCGCGGCATGAGTCCCAGGACGGGACGGCCGGCCGCCAGGGACGAGAGCACCTTGCTGGGTATCGAAAACTTTGACGCCCCGGGCTCAAGGAGGGCCAGGAGCACATCAGCGGAGCTGAGCATTTCAGAGAGTTCGGAAGCAGGCTGGAACGGCAGCAGGGTGATCGGCAATTCCGGCTGCCGTTCAGCGATCTGGCGCACGGCTTCAATCCCTTCCCCCTCCGAGGCGACCACGAGGCGCGCCGGGATGCCCTTGCCCAGGGCGGCGCGCAGGAGGTCAATCAACAGCAGCGGGTTGTGCTTCCGGCCGAGCGTTCCGGCATAGAGCAGACGTATCTCCCGGCCCTGCGGGAGATGGGAGCGCGCCCACCCGTTGTCCCTTGGCCCGGGCAGGATCTCACCGAGCGGCGCCCAGTTTGGAATGACAGAAACGTGGCGCACATCGAGGCCCCAGCGCCGGTACGCCCGGCGGAATTCCTCGCCGATTGCGACGACCTGGCTGGCACTGCGGACCAGGTTCTTCTCCGTGCTGGTGACCCATCGCTGCGCTGCCGGACCCACAGCCGCAGGCAGCCGCTTCCTGATCTCTTCTCCGATGGCTCTGCTGAAGAGGTCCTGATGCCACAACACCCAGGGCTGCCCCGACTTGGCCATCGTTGAGCTGAATCTGTTCAGGACGAACAACGGAACGTTGCATGCCACGACGCAATCGGGACGGGCCTGCTCGAGGTGGCTGACCCAAGCTTGGGCAAATGACTTCTCGAACCGCATCCGTCCCAGCGGCGAATACTTCTCGAAGGTCCTCACGGCGGTGATTCCGCGGAAAGTCAGCGCGTCCGGGTCACCGTCCAGGCGCTCCAGCTTTCCCTTGCCACTGGGGTACTGGGTCGCGTAGGCGTGTTCGACGTCGTGTCCCCGCGCGGCGAGTTCCCGGGAGAGCTCCGCCTGGAATGGGTGCCCGGCGAAGTCGTGAATATGGATGCGCACGGGGGTTCACCCCTGCGCCTTGAGCTGGTCGAAGATCCACTCGTAGGTCTTTTCCAGTCCCGTCCTGAGCGTGATGGACGGCTCCCAGCCGTACGTGGCATGGAAGAGAGTGTTGTCGCTGTTCCGCCCGCGGACTCCCTGCGGGGCGTCGAGCTTGTAGTGCCTGGTCACCACGGTGCCGGAGATCTGCTCGAGGAGATCCACCATCTGGTTGATCGAGACCAGCTCAGAGGATCCGAGGTTGACGGGCTCGGTCAAATCGCCGTGCAGGACGTCTTTAGTGCCCTGGATGCAGTCGTCAATGTACATGAAGCTGCGGGTCTGTTCCCCGTCGCCCCAGATCTCAAGATTGGTGTCGCCTGTCAGTGCCGCCCGTGCGAACTTGCGCGAGAGTGCGGCCGGCGCCTTCTCCCGCCCACCGTCCCAAGTGCCGTGCGGGCCATAGACGTTGTGATACCGGGCGATCCTGGTCTGCAGCCCGAAGTCCTCGCGGTAATGCCGGGCCATACGCTCGGTAAAGAGCTTCTCCCATCCGTAGCCGTCTTCCGGCTGTGCGGGGTACGCGTCTTCTTCACGCAGTGCGATGACGTTAGACGACGTTTGATGTCCGGCAGCATAAACGCAGGCAGAGCTGCTGTAGAAGAACCGCTCAACGCCTGCTTCCTGCGCTGCCATGAGCATGTGGGTGCTGGTGAGCACAGTCAGCATGCAGGCCGCCTTGTTGTTTTCAATGAAGCCCATGCCGCCCATGTCGGCGGCGAGGTTGTAGACGTACTGCACGCCCCGGTTAGCCTCGCGGGCCGTCTCCAGCAGCGAGCAGTCGCCCTGGATGTTCTCCGCCTCCGGGTGCACCTGGTACCACTCTGCAAAAGGCTTGCGGTCTACTGCCCGGACTGATTGTCCCTCTTTGAGGAGTTGGGCCACCAAATGGCCTCCGATGAATCCACCAGCCCCCGAAACAAGTGTGGTCATTGCCTTGCCTTTCTCAATTTTGTAGAACAGAAAACCTCGGTTTGTCAGTAGGCCCCGACCGGATTGATGAGCATCTTTGCTGTGCGCCAAAGGATGATCAGGTCTCCGGCCAGCGACCAGTTTTCGACGTAGTACAAATCCAGTCGGACGCTGTCACGCCAGTTCAGCTCCGATCTCCCATTGATCTGCCACATGCCTGTCAGGCCCGGTTTGATGTAGAGCCGCCGGAGCACCTTGTGGTGGTAGTTGTCGACCTCGCGCTGCAGCGGGGGCCGTGGACCGACCAGGCTCATGTCGCCCTTAAGGACGTTCCAGAACTGCGGCAGTTCGTCGAGGGAGTGCTTGCGCATCCAGCGGCCGACCCCGGTGACCCGCGGATCGTTGTGCATCTTGAAGAGCACACCCGCGCCCTCGTTGTGTTCCAGGAGCCCGGCGAGATCGTCCTCCGCGGTTTCGACCATCGACCGAAATTTCAGCATGTTGAATTTCTCACCGCCGCGACCTACCCGTTCCTGCCTGAAGATCACGGGCCCGGGGCTGTCCCGCTTGATCATCACCCCGAGGACCAGAAACACAGGGATGAGCGCCACCAGGGCCGCGGCGGCCAACGTGATGTCGAACAGCCTCTTCAGAGCATGCTTGGCGCCGGCGTACTGCGGCAGTTCCACGTGCATGAGGGGCAGACCCTCCACGGGACGGGAGTGGATCCGGGGACCTGCGACGTTGGTCAGTCCGGTGGTGAGGATCAACTGGGTGGACGACTGTTCCAGCTTCCATCCGAGTCGTTGTATGTAACGGCTGCCGCCCTTCATGGGTCCGGCCACGATGACAGCATCGGCGTCCACGGAAGCCACTGCTTCCACGACGCTCCGCTCGTCTCCAATGACGTTGAGGACATGGCTGCCCTGGGTGAAGGTGCCGGCGCCGGTGGACCCGGAAAGTGCGACACCCACGACCTTGTACGCCGCACCAGACTTCTTTTCGATCTGGCTGACGACGTACCGGACGTCATTCGGCCGGCCCAACACGATCACGCGCGAAAGGTAATGGCCGTGAACCCGCTGCCTGGACAGCCACTGACGCATGCTCCAGCGTGCCGCGAGCAGGCCGGTCAGCCCGGCGGGCAGGGCCAGCGCGAAGAATCCCCGGGCCACGTCGATATTCAGGACAAAGCAAACCAGAGCGATGAGGCCCAGAAGCATTGCGCTTGCGCTGACGACCCGCCTGTATTCGTCGATTCCGATTCCGACGATCCGCGTGTCCCTGCTCTTGTACAGCCCCAACGCAAGCATCCAGGCGGCCGCGATGACCACCGAAATGTAGAGGTAATCCACTCGGAGCTCGCCCACTTGCACCGAACTTACTGTGCTCAACCCGAACCGGGTGATGTGGGCCGCCGCAGTCACCGCCGCAATGACCAGGGCGTCTGCGGCTATCAGCAGATGCCGATAACGGTTTGCCCAACGAATGCCCTCGTGACGGGAGCTGCTCGCAAGCCGGAGTTTCGCCGACCTGAAGTCGGGAAATGGGATGGGCGGGGCTAAGGCTGCCGCGCCGGCAGCAGACCTCGGTGAATCTTGCGTTCGTGGGGTGACCCGGACATGATCCGGGGATCGATACCCCGTATGGACCGGAACGCGCTGCTTGAGCTCACTCATGCTTGCCGCCAATGGCGCCAACCGGACCGCTGAACCCGGCCGTCCGGCGGCCCTGATGCCGCGCCAATTGCCTGGCCCGCGGGTGGCCTTGATCCGGCACGTTTGGCTGGGCAAACCCACCCGTTGGCAACAAAGGACGGGCCACCATCCACTTTTGGTCGTACATGTGAGACCTTCTAGCGACTCGGTTGGCTGTGGTCTCCTCCAGTAAATTCGATGGCTTTCTGCTGCACACGAGTGTGGCCTACCCCTCTTGAGTTGGTGGACCACTCGTCAAATTCGCCGCCACCGGCGGACTACTTGCGCTCATTACCCGGATTCGAGACAGCACTACCCATTTCGGGGTGCGGTTTCGGCTCGCTTTCTGTGCACATGAACGAGGTGTTCCCACAGCGTTTCGGGGAAATGACGGGCCCGGATGCCGGGATCAGCGATCTTCAGAGCGAGGGACACCGCAGGCGCGCCATCCGGTCACAATCGCGCAACCCTGGCGCGGTACCGGCCAGGCGAGCGCGGGGTGTACAACCTTGAACTCAGACTGAGGTAATGTAATCCTCGTTGATCGGGACTCACGGCTGGAATTCAGGCCGGTCCCTCTGCGGCTGTAGCTCAATGGTAGAGCGCTAGCTTCCCAAGCTTGATACGCGGGTTCGATTCCCGTCAGCCGCTCCACATACCCCGCAGGATCCCGGGCTCTTATTAGGTTGCTACCTGTATCGTCGGAAGTCAGGAACCTCTTCGGTTCCGCTACAGGAGCAATCATGGCTGACAAATCCCCCCGTCAAGCAGCATCCAAAAAATCCGGCAAATCCATTAAGGAAAAGCGCGCTGACAAGAGGGCCGCTTCAGCGCCGGCCAGCTCCCTCGATAAAGTGACCGCCGCAAAGACGGCGAGCCCCAAAAAGAAGTGACCCGTTCACCGAATTACCTCACGCTCGGTATCCTCGCCGGCACACGCAAACCGGACGAGCGGCGCCTCCCGATCCACGCCCTGCACCTGGACCGCATCGCGCCGGAGATCCGGGACCGGTTGATCCTCGAGGAAGGCTACGGCGAGCGCTTCGGCCGGTCCGACGCCGATCTTGCACCCCTCGTGGGGCGCATCGCGCCCCGACAGCA
>NZ_KI914902.1:4067-14636 GCF_000520575.1 Arthrobacter sp. I3 | reverse complement strand
GCGCCCCGACAGCAGCTGCTGGCGGAAGCCGACGTCGTCCTCCTGCCCAAGCCTCAGCCCGAGGACCTGGCCGAGCTCCGGGACGGGCAGGTCCTGTGGGGCTGGCCGCACTGCGTCCAGGACCGGGCCATCACCCAGCTGGCGATCGACAAGAAACTCACGCTGATCGCCTTCGAGGCCATGAACCACTGGGCCAGCGACGGCGGCTTCGGCCTGCATGTCTTCCACAAGAACAACGAGCTCGCCGGCTACTGTTCCGTGCTGCATGCCCTGGCGCTGACCGGTTCCACCGGAGACTACGGCCGCCGGCTGAGCGCCGTCGTGATCGGCTTCGGGGCCACCGCCCGCGGCGCCGTGACGGCGCTGAATGCCCACGGTGTCCATGACGTGCAGGTGCTGACCAACCGCGGTGTTGCCGCTGTTGGCTCTCCCATCCACTCGGTCCGCATCGCGCAGTTCGACCATGACAGCGAGGCGCCGTTCCTGAGCGAGGTCATCACCGAGCGCGGGCGCGTGCCGCTGGCGCCGTTCCTGGCCGCGAGCGACATCGTGGTCAACTGCACGCTGCAGGACCCCAACGCGCCGCTGACCTACCTGCGCACCGGGGACCTGGCCGCCTTCCGGCCCGGCAGCCTGATCGTGGACGTTTCCTGCGACGAGGGCATGGGCTTCAGCTGGGCGAAAACCACCACCTTCGCCGAGCCGATGTTCAAAGTGGGTGACCACATCGACTACTACGCCGTGGACCACAGCCCGTCCTATCTGTGGAATTCCGCCAGCTGGGAAATCAGCGAGGCGCTGCTGCCGTTCCTCGAGACCGTGGTGTCCGGCCCCGAGGCCTGGGCGGGAAACGAGACCATCCGCCGCGCGATCGAAATCCGCGACGGCGTGGTCCTGAACCCGGATGTGCTGCAGTTCCAGCAGCGGGAGGCCGAGTTCCCGCACCGCCCCTTGGCGCTCTAAGGGGTTATTGCACGCCTCCCGGTTTTCCGCGACGAATTAGGACGGCCGCTGCGTGGATCCGCGTAGCGGCTGTCCTTTTTCGGTGCGGAAATCGGTCCGGACGATCCGCAGCAGCCGGCGCCGGTCCTTCAGGTCCACTTTGAGCATGAGCTGCCCGCGCCGGGCGAGGACGACGGCGACGGTCGCGGCAGCCAGCACCGGGACGCCGCCGGAGACGAGGACGGCGGTGTGCGGGTTCGCGTGCTCGGCCAGCCAGCCCATCATCGGGCCGCCGATCGCCTGGCCGCCGATCAGCACCATGATGTACAGGCTCATGACCCGCCCGCGGATGGCCAGGTTCGCGCTGACCTGGACCAGCTGGTTCGCGGCGGTCAGGAACATCAGGCACCAGAATCCGGCCAGCACCATGGCCACGCCGAACCACGCCATGGACGGCGCCAGGGAAGCCAGGCACAGCATGAGCCCGTACATTCCGGCGCCGAGCACCACGGAGCGCAGCCGCAGGGCGCGCCTCCGGGCCGAGGTGATCGCGCCGGCCAGGGCGCCGAGGGCCACGAGCGTGTTGAGCAGCCCATAGCCGCCGGCACCGGCGTCGTACACGTGGTCCGCGAACGCGGCCAGCAGCACCGGCAGGCTCATCGCGAACACCGCGATGAACCCGGCCATCAGCCAGGGCCAGTAGATGGTGGGCTTGCTGAGCGCATAGTCCAGCCCTTCCCGCAGCATGCCCGGGCGCTTGGCGGCCGGGGTGCTGACATGCAGCTGGTCCTTGCGCAGGCTCAGGAGCATGGCCACCGTGAAGCAGCACGCCACCGCATTGGCGGCAAAGGCCCAGCCGGCCCCCACGGCGGTCAGCAGGATCCCGGCGATCGCAGGACCGATCAGCCCGCCCAGCTGGAAAATCGTGGAGTTCACGCTGATCGCGTTTCGCAGATAGCCGGGGCCCACGAGCTCGTTCACGAACACCTGGCGGGCCGGCTGGTCCAGCACGGTCACGAGGCCCAGAACCAGCGCGATCGCGTAGATGTGCCCCACCTCAATCCGGTGGCTGAGCGCCAGGACGGCAAGGACCGCGGCCAATGCGGCGGCCACCGACTGGCACAGCATGAGGATCTTCCGCTTCGCGAAGCGGTCCGCCATCATGCCGGCCCACGGGCCGAGGAACAGCGACGGCAGGAACTGCAGGGCCACGGTGATGCCGACGGCGGTGACGGAACCGGAGAGCTGGAGCACCAGCCAGTCCTGGGCGATCCGCTGCATCCAGAGCGCGATGACGGCGACGAAGTGCCCGATCGCGAAGACGCGGAAGTTGCGGACCTTGAGCGAAATGAAAGTGTGGCGCCAAGGCAGAGGCTGGCTGACGACGGCGAGTGGTTGGGTGATGGTGTCCGGCAGGGAAGCTGCGTTCGCCTCTAGCGGCGGAGGGGGTGCCACGGAAAAGTCCTCAAAAGAGCGGGTGAGTGGGATGGACTTAACGCTAGGCTGGCCCCAAGAAATTATGGAAGCCTATTCCACGCATAACTCGCATTACAAAACGCAATGCAGGGTATGCGGCACCGATCCGGAGACCGCCATGTTCGAACCCGCCCAGCTCCGCTCGTTCCTGGCCGTGGCCGAAACCTTGAGTTTCACCAAGGCCGCCGAGCGCCTCGGCCTGGCCCAACCCACCGTCAGCCAGCACGTCCGCAAGCTGGAGACCGCCGCCAAGCGGGTGCTGATTGCCCGGGATACCCGGGATGTACGCCTGACCGACAACGGCGATGCCATGGCCGGGTTCGCCCGGAGCATCCTCGCCGCGCACGACTCCGCCGCCCGCTATTTCTCCGGCTCCGCCATGCGCGGCCGCCTGCGCTTCGGCACGGCCGATGATCTCGCCATCACCGGGCTGCCACGCATCCTCCGGGAGTTCCGGCAGATCTATCCCCAGATCAACCTCGAGCTGACGGTCGGGCAGAGCGACCAGCTCTACAAGCGCCTGAATGCCGGGCAGCTGGATCTGGTCTTCGTGAAATGGGTGGCCGGGGCCAAGGACGGGACCGTGGTCCAGCAGGACGCCTTCGCCTGGGTCGGTCTGGAGCAGACCGTGCTGGAACCGGCTGATCCTGTCCCGCTGATCGCGTACCCCTCCCCCAGCCTGAGCCGGAAGCTTGCGATCGACGCCCTGGAGGCCACCGGGCGCACCTGGCGGATCACCTGCACCACACGCCAAATCAGCGGCGTACTGGCCGCCGTCCGGGCCGGCATCGGTGTGGCGGTGATGCCTTCCTCCCTGGTGCCGGAGGACCTGAAAATCATCACCCGGCGCTTCGATCTGCCGCCGGTGGGCGACGTCGATTTCACGCTCATCCGCAATCCGCTGGCCAATACCGAGGTGATCGATGCCCTCACTCAGGCGATCGTGGGCCGGACCCTGAAGCGACCGTCCTGACGCGCGGGCGGTCCCGCAGCCAACGCTGATCCTGCCACGGTACCTACGGGGCGGACTACCCGGACCCGGGCAGTACTTACTTGACCATTGAACGGTGCACGTACTTCATCTATCCTGACACTACTTAAGATCCACCGTTCGAGGTCAAGCAGTGGCCCACGACAACGATTCGAATAACGAACGCTGTCCGTCGCTGACGCCCTGTGGCTGGCGTCGGAGCGTTCGGGATAGGCCGCCATTGATGCCAGCCATTAATCACCCCCGATTGCCCGCCCCCGCCGCCCACGCGACAAAATCCTCCCGTCAGGTAACCGCGCCGGCCCACCCCGCAGCGGCCATGCACCACTCGACCGCCGGAATGCAGCACTCGGCCGCGGTCCAGCACGCGGCCACCCCGGGCCAACGGGGAATCCGCCCGACTACCCTCGCAGAGTCCGATTATGTGGCCAGCCCGTACTGCGAACGCTGCGGCACGGACGAGTTCATTTACCTTGAGACCTTCGTCCCGGCCACGCATCGGAGGGACGGCTCGGTCAGCAAGCTCGGCGAGGTCACCTACTTCTGCTCGGGCTGCGACGATTTCTCCGCCCACGCGGTCCCTGCTTCCTGGGTCCCGCCGGGCTGGTACTTCGGCTAGCCCCGACTCCGCTTAGCGCCTTCGCCGTTAAACGCCGCCGCCGTGCCGCACCATATGGTGCCTGCACGGCGGCGGCGTTTTTTGGGTTTCAGGGTTCCAGCACGCCCGAGCCGGGGTTTTAGCAGCCCCGGGCTAGATCAGGGCGTCCGAGATGTGGTTGGGCGTGCCAAAGCGGTGCGCCGTGATGCTGATGGCCTGCTCGTGCAGGAACGGCAGCAGTTCCACGCGTCCGGCCTCCGTGACGGGGTGGACATACACCGCCAGGTCCGGGCGTCCGCCCGTGGCCTCGGCCAGCGCCTTGGCGTCCCCGCCAATCAGCCGGATCCGGGCGCCGGAAAGCTTGCCCGCCGCGGCGAGGGTGCCGGCGGAAGCGAGCCATTCGGCGTCGTTCTCAACAGTCGCGGCGATGCCAAGCCCGGACAGGACGGCGCGCAGCTGGGCGGGCAGTTCGACGGCGGTGGAGACCGTCAGGACGGACCCGGCCAGGACGCCGGCGGCGACGGTCCGGACGAGGCCGGCAAGCGGCTCGCCTTCCGCGAGGCGGACCGTGACGGGCAGAGCACGGTAGCGGAAGACGTTGCGTTCCGCGCTCAGGCCGGAGACGTCCTTCGCGGTGCCGAACTCTTCGGCCCAGGCGCGGGCGTCGGAGGCGAGCGCGCGCTGCAGCGGCGCGAGTTCGTCGGCGGTCAGGAAGCCCTTGGCGGCGTCCTCGATCCGCCGGACGCCGGCGTGGGCGGGAGCAGCGCCCGGGGTGCCGGCGGCGGTGCTGGGCTTGCTGACCCATTCGCCGAGGCCGACGAGGTAGTTCGGGCCGCCGGCCTTGGTGCCGGCGCCGACGGCGGATTTCTTCCAGCCGCCGAAGGGCTGGCGCTGGACAATCGCGCCGGTGATGCCGCGGTTGACGTAGAGGTTGCCGGCCTGGATGCTGTCCAGCCAGATCCCCAGCTCCTCGCTGTTCAGCGAGTGCAGGCCCGCGGTGAGGCCGTATTCGATCTGGTTCTGGATCGCGATGGCCTCCTCGAGGGTCTCTGCGGTCATAACGCCCAGGACCGGGCCGAAGAACTCGGTGAGGTGGAAGTAGGATCCGCGGCGGACACCGGAGCGCACGCCGGGGCTCCAGAGCTTGCCCGAATCATCGAGCTTCCGCGGCTCGACGGCCCAGGTCTCGCCCTCGCCGAGGGTGGTGAGGGCGTTCAGGAGCTTGCCGTTGGCGGGCTCGATGATCGGGCCCATCTGGCTCGCCGGATCCTGGGGGTAGCCGACCTTGAGCGAGGTGACGGCGTCGATCAGCTGGTTGTGGAAGCGCTTCGACTTCGCCACGGAACCGACGAGGATCACCAGCGAGGCGGCGGAGCACTTCTGGCCGGCGTGGCCGAACGCGGAGTACGCGACGTCCTTGGCCGCGAGGTCCAGGTCCGCGCTCGGGGTGACGATAATGGCGTTCTTGCCGCTGGTCTCGGCCAGCAGGGGCAGGTCCTTGCGGAACGAGCGGAACAGCTCGGCGGTCTCGTAGCCGCCGGTCAGGATGACGCGGTCCACGGCCGGGTGGGAAATGAGCTGTTGGCCGAGTTCCCGCTCGCCCAACTGGACCATGGTGAGCACGTCGCGCGGAACGCCGGCCTCCCAGAGGGCCTCGATCATGACGGCGCCGCTGCGGCGGGCCTGCTTGGCGGGCTTGACCACGACGGCGGAGCCGGCGGCGAGGGCCGCAAGGGTGGAGCCGGCCGGGATGGCGACCGGGAAGTTCCACGGCGGCGTCACGACGGTGAGCCTGGCCGGGAGGAAGGTGGCGCCGTCGACGTCGTCGAGCTTGCGGGCGGACTCGGCGTAGTAGTGCGCGAAGTCGACCGCCTCGCTGATCTCCGGATCGCCCTGGTCGATCGTCTTGCCGGTCTCGGAGGCCATGACCTCGAGAAGGTCCGCGCGGCGGGCCTCGAGGACGTCGCCGGCGCGGTGCAGGATTTCGGCGCGCTCGGCGCCGGAGAGTGCACCCCAGGCCTTGCCCTTCTCGACGGCGGTATCGATCACGGCATTCAGGGTCGCGGCATCGTTGATCGTGGCGGCCTCGACGGAGGCGTTGCCCAGTGTCGACGTCGTCACGCGGCCCAGGATGGCGCGGCCCCAGTCGCGGTTCGCGGGCAGCGACGGATCCGTGTCGGCAGTGTTCTCGAACGAGTCGTGCGGCAGCGGCGCGGCCGGAAGGGCACGGTTCTGCAGCCGGTTGGGGCCCGGGACCTCGTCGTCGAGCTTGGCGAGCGAGGCGAGGAAGCGCTGCTTCTCGCGCTCAAACAACGTTTCGTTTTCACTGAGTTCGAACACGGCGGACATGAAGTTGTCCTGGCTGGCGCCCTCTTCGAGGCGGCGGATCAGGTAGGCGATCGCGACGTCGAACTCGGCAGGGTGGACCACGGGCGTGTAGAGCAGGAGGGAGCCGACATCTTGTCTGACGGCTTCGGCCTGGCCCTGTGCCATGCCGAGCAGCATCTCGAATTCGATACTCTGCTGTGCGCTATCCGCGATGCCGCGCTGCTTGGCCAGGAGCCAGGCGAAGGCGATGTCGAAGAGGTTGTGGCCGGCGACGCCGATCCGGATGTTGCGGATCCGGTCCGGGTGCAGCGAGTAGTTGATGACCCGCTTGTAGTTGGTGTCCGAGTCCTGCTTGGTGCCCCAGGTGGCGAGCGGCCAGTCATGCAGGGAAGCCTCGACCTGCTCCATCGGCAGGTTGGCGCCCTTGACGACGCGGACCTTGATGGCGGCGCCGCCGTCGGCGCGGCGGGCGGCGGCCCAGTCCTGCAGGCGGATCATGGCGGACAGGGCATCCGGGAGGTAGGCCTGGAGCACGATGCCGGCCTCCAGGTTCTTGAACTCGGGCTTGTCCAGGATCCGGGTGAAGACCGCGATGGTCATGTCCAGGTCCTTGTATTCCTCCATGTCCAGGTTGATGAACTTGGCTTTCTGGCCAGTGGACGCGTAGGAGGCGGCGCGGGCGAAGAGCGGGGTGAGCTTCTCCACGACATGCTCGACGGCCTCGTCGAAGGCCCAGGCGGAGTGCGGGGCCACGGTGGAGGAGACCTTGATCGAGACGTAGTCGACGTCGGGCCGGGACAGCAGGGTGTGCGTGCCCTCGAGCCGGCGGGAGGCCTCGTGTTCGCCGAGCACGGCCTCGCCGAGGAGGTTGACGTTGAGCTTGATGCCGTCTTTGCGGATCTTGGCGATGGCCGGGCCGAGCTTGGCGTCGGTGGCGTCGACAATGAGATGGCCGACCATTTCACGCAGCACCCGGCGGGCGACCGGGATGACCACCTGGGGCAGGACCGGGGCCATGGCGCCGCCGAGGCGGACCGCGCTGCGCATGTACCAGGGCAGGAAGGCCGGGACCTTGGGGGCCAGTGCGGCGAGGTTGCGGGCGGCGACCTGCAGGTCTTCGGGACGGACGACGCCGTCGACGAACCCGACGGTGAAGTCCAGGCCGTTGGGGTCCTTCAGGACCCCGGCGAGCTGCTCGGCCGAGGCGTCGACGGGCACCTTTGCGGCCTCGGTGAGCCAGTGGCGCACGAGCGCGATGGTGTCCTCGGCGAGGGCTGCGGCCTCAAGGACCGTGGAGCCTTCCGAAACGGCGGCGTGCGTGGCGTCGTTGCCTGCGGCGTTTCCGGTGGTGGCGCCGGGCTCCGTGGAGATGTTGGTCATGGCTGAAACACGTTCTTTCTCAAAATGTGGACCTCTTACGAAACAGTATGCGACCGGATTTTCATAAGATAAAGCGAAGTTTTCTGAGCAATACCGGTTAGAAAAACCGATGCTTCCGGTCCCCGTCCGAACGTTCGGCAACCGCCCCGACCCTCCCGCACTTCTGGCACTTATTCAAGCGACGCTCCCGCACTTCCCGCACCGAACCGGCGAACCCTCTCCCAAGAGGTGAGAGAGGGTTCGCCGATATTGCACCGGACCTGAGGGAACGTCCGAATATTTGCTGCGGGAAGTGAGGGAGCGTTGGGTGGGGGTGGGGCGGCTAGGTCAGGGGGCGGTGCATCTCCACGATCTCCTCGTGCCGCGGGCTGTCCGGGTTCATCAGCGAGTGCCTGCGGCCGTACGTGAAGTAGATGATCAGGCCGACGATGAGCCAGACGACGAACCGCAGCCAGGTCTCCCAGTGCAGCTGGAACATCAGGAAGAGCGAGGCAAACACGCCGAACGCCGGAACCAGGGGCATCAGCGGCAGGCGGAACGTCCGCGGGGCGTCCGGCTTCTTGTACCGGAACACGATCACCGACACACAGACGACGACGAACGCGGCCAGGATGCCGATGTTGGTCAGGTCCGCGACGGCCTTGATCGGGAGGACGCCGGCCAGGATTGCGGCCCCGACACCGGCGATCCAGGTCACGCGCTGGGGCGTGCCGTGCCGGTCCGTCTTTGAGAACCAGCCGGGAAGCAGGCCGTCGCGGCTCATCGAGAACCAGACGCGGGTGACGCCGAGGAGGAAGGTCAGCATCACGGTAAGGATGGACAGGACGGCGAACACGGAGATGATCGTCGCGATCACCGGAAGGCCAACGCTGTTGAAGGCGGAGGCGAAGCCGGCCTTGGGGTCGATCTCCGTGAAGTTCTGCATGCCGGTGAGCACCAGGGTGGCGGCGACATAGAGCAGCATGGCGATGACCAGCGAGAGGATGATCGCCTTGGGCATGTGCTTCTTGCCGTCGGTGGCTTCCTCCGCCGCAGTACTCATGGCGTCGTAGCCGAACACCGCGAAGAACACCGTAGCGGAGCCGGCCACCACGGGCCCGAAACCGCTGGGGAAGAACGGGTTGTAGTTGTTGGTGTTCACGTAGAAAATGCCCAAGCCGATGATGAACAGGATCAGCAGCACCTTGATGCCGACGGCGATCAGTTCGAAGCGGCCGAAGGTCTTGGTGCCGCGGGAGAGGATCCAGGTCACGAGCAGGCAGACGAGGATCGCGGGAAGGTTGATGATGCCGCCGGTGCCTTCATCCGGCGTCGCGGTCATCCAGGCGGGCATATGGATGCCGATACCGGAGAGGAACGCGTCGAAATAGCCCGAGATGCCGATGGCCACCACGGCGACGATGGCGATGTACTCCAGCAGCAGGTCCCACCCGATGAACCAGCCGATGATCTCGCCGAGGGCGACGTAGCCGTAGGTGTAGGCCGAGCCTGCCCGCGGGATCATTCCTGCGAACTCCGCGTAGGACAGCGCCGCGGCGGCGGATGCCAGGCCGGCGATCAGGAAGGAGACGAGCACGGCCGGCCCGACTCCGGGCTCGGACTCGCTGCCGTGGGCCACAAGGCCCGCCAGGGAGAAGATGCCGACGCCGATAATGCCGCCGACGCCGATGGCCGTCAACTGCCAGAGCCCCAGGCTCCTGTGCAGACCGCTGTGTTTGTTTTCTTCCTCGATGTCGTCGATGGGCTTGCGCCGCATGATCGACTGTGACAAATCCCGTGTAGCCATGAGGGCCTCCTGCTTAGGTGCGGTGCCCATCACTCCACCCTGTGATGGGGCATATCGAGTGAGAACAGTATGCAAGCCCGGTTGCATTAGATAAAGTGAATTCTCTTAATGAATAACCGTCAGGATTCACAAAGGAATAGCGATGCTCGACGTCCGGCGTTTGCGACTGTTGCGCGAACTGAAGATCCGGGGCACTTTGGCCGAAGTGGCCGAAGCGCTTCAGTACAGCCCGTCGTCAGTTTCGCAGCAACTGGCCCTCCTTGAGAAGGAGGCCGGGGTGGAGCTCCTCCGCAAGACCGGGCGCCGGGTCCAGCTGACCCCGCAGGCCGAAGTCCTGGTGGCCCACACCTCCCAGCTCCTGGAGACCCTCGAGCAGGCGGAGGCGGACCTGGCCGCGTCGCTGACCACGGTCACCGGCACCGTGCGGATTGCGGTGTTCCAGTCTGCCGCGCTGGCGCTCATGCCGGACACCCTGACCAGAATGACCGCCAGCTACCCGGAAGTCAGGGTCGAAATGACCCAGCGGGAACCGGAGACGGCCCTTCACGAGACGTGGGCCCGCGACTTCGACCTCGTGATCGCCGAGCAGTACCCGGGCCACGCCGCCCCGCACTACGCCGAACTGGACCGCGTGGCCCTGACCCGCGACGCCATCCGGCTCGCCGTTCCGCCGCCCTCGCCCGACCGCGACCCCATTAGGACGCTGGCCGATACCGCGGGGCTGGCCTGGGTGATGGAACCCCGCGGAGCGGCCTCCCGGCACTGGGCCGAGCAGGCCTGCCGGAGCGCCGGGTTTGAGCCCGACGTCCGCTTTGAAACCGCCGACCTGCAGGCCCAGATCCGGCTGATCGAATCCGGAAATGCGGTGGCCCTGATGCCCGACCTCGTGTGGACCGGCCGCGGCACCAGCGCGCAACTCCTGGACCTGCCCGGGGATCCGCACCGTACGGTGTTCACCTCGGTGCGGCGCTCGAGCGCCAGGCGGCCCGCGCTGCTGGCGGCCCGGGAAATCCTGGCGGTGACGGCGGCATCCATCGTGCCGGCGGCGGCCGCGGGCCTCCTCGGCCC
>NZ_KI914902.1:2483-3967 GCF_000520575.1 Arthrobacter sp. I3 | reverse complement strand
CCCCGTGGACCGGCCCGCGTGACTTCCAGCATGTGTGGAACGGCGCGTAACGGCCCGCGGCATGTGCAGTGGGCCACAGCGCGGGCGGTGGCCCCGCGTTAGACTGATGTCGTTATGAATCGCACAATATTCAAATCCAAGATCCACCGCGCGACGGTCACGCACGCGGACCTTCACTATGTCGGATCCGTCACCGTGGACCTGGATCTGCTGGAGGCGGCCGACATCCTGCCCGGGGAGCTCGTGGCGATTGTCGACGTCACGAACGGCGCCCGGCTCGAGACCTACACGATTGCCGGCGAACGCGGTTCCGGCGTGATCGGCATCAACGGCGCCGCCGCCCACCTGATGCACGAGAACGACATCGTCATCCTCATCACCTACGCCCAGATGACCACGGAAGAGGCCAAGGCGTACAACCCCAAGGTGGTCCACGTTGACCAGGACAACAAGATTGTCCAGATCGGCAACGACCCCGCGGAGGGCATGACACCCGGGCTTATGCGTCCGCCGCACTCGCTGAACAACGCCGCGCTCAACTAGCGGCAGCGCGCCGTCGGGCGTAATAGGACAGCCCGCGGAATAAAGCTGATTACTCTGGACTGGTGACCCTCACCCGCCGCCCACCCGCCCCGCTGCGGAGAGCCGCGTGCTAGGGGTACTGGCGGGATTCTTCGTCGTCTGGGCCATCATCCTGGTCGGCATGTTCGTGGGCCGGCGCAATATCCTGGGCGAGAACGCCCGCCCCGTCCTGAGCGCCCTGACGTTTTTTGTGGCCAGCCCCGCCCTGCTGTTCGAGACCCTCAGCAAGGCCAAACTCCACGACGTCTTTGCCGCACCGCTGCTCGTCACGGCAGTCGGGGCCGTGACCACAGCGGTCCTGTTCTTTGGCATCGTGCGCATCGCGCTCAAGCGGTCCCTGCCGGAAGCCCTCATCTCCTCCATGAGCTCGTCGCTGGCCAACTCGGCCAACCTCGGCATTCCCATCGCCGTCTTCGTGCTCGGCGATGCCAGCTATGTGGCACCCCTGCTGATCTTCCAGCTGGCTTTCTTCACCCCCTTGTTCCTCATGGCGCTGGACGCCACCACCAGCTCGCACCGCACCACGCCCCTGAGTTTCGTGCTCATGATCCTGCGCAACCCGATGATCGTGGGCACAGGACTCGGGCTCCTGGTGGCCGCCACCGGCTGGACGGTGCCGCCGCTGATCCTGGAGCCCATCCATTTGATCGGCGGGGCCGCGATCCCGGCCATGCTGATCGCCTTCGGCATGAGCCTGAACGGTTCCAAGCCGCTGCAGGCGGCCGCCGGACGCCGGCTGGACGCCCTGCTGGCGAGCTTCTTCAAGCTCGTTGTCCACCCGCTGGTGGCCTACCTGTTTGCCCATTTTGTCCTCGGCATGCAGGAACAGGCGCTCTTTGCCGCCGTCGTCACGGCCGCCCTGCCCACCGCCCAGAACGTGTTTGTCGCGGCCAGCCGTTACC
>NZ_KI914902.1:0-2383 GCF_000520575.1 Arthrobacter sp. I3 | reverse complement strand
GCCGTTACCGCACCGGCGTAACGGTAGCCCGGGACACCGTGCTGATCACTACGGTGGTAGCTGTGCCCGCCATGATCGGCGTGGCCCTGCTGCTGGCCTGACCTCGCCGGGCAGCCGGGCCCGGCTGAACGGGATCGGCGGACCGGCACCAAACCCGGAGGAGGACCCTTGAAAACAACCCAGGACACTGTGGTCATCGGCGGCGGCGCGATGGGCTCGGCAGCCGCGTGGGCGCTGGCCCGGCGCGGCCGGGAGGTGACCCTGCTCGAGCAGTTCGGTCCCGGCCACCGCAACGGCGCCTCCCACGGCACAACCCGGAACTTCAACCCCGGCTACGCGGATCCGGACTACGTCGCCATGCTGGCAGAGGCGGCCAGGCTGTGGAGCGAGCTCGAAACGGACGCCGGCGAGCGCCTGCTTGCGCGCACCGGCGTCGTAAACCACGGCCCCGATCCGCGGTTGCCCGAGGTCCGGAACGCGCTGCTTGCGGCCGGGCTCCGGGCGGAGTTCCTCTCCGCCGGGGAAGCCGCCGAGCGTTGGCGGGGCATCCGTTTCGATACGCGCGTGCTGCACATGGCGGATGGCGGCCAGTTGAACCCCGACGCCGCACTGCCGGCGCTGCAGCGGCTCGCCGCCGGACTCGGCGCCGAGATCCGCCATCATGTGAAGGTCCTCGAGTTACAAGTCCTCGACGACGGCGTCCGGCTCACCCTCGAGGCCGGCGGCCGCACCGAGGTCCTCGCCGCGAGGCAGGCAGTGGTCACCGCCGGCGGCTGGACCACGAAACTGCTCGCCGGGGTGGCGCCCCTGCCCCGGCTGACGGTCACCCAGGAACAGCCCGCACACTTCGCCATCACCGATGAGGGCGCCCAGTGGCCGGGGTTCAACCACATGCCCGGCCACGGCGACGCGTACGCGTACTGGCGTTCGCCGGTTTACGGCATGCAAACACCGGGCGAGGGGATCAAGGCCGGATGGCACGGGGTGGGCCCGGTGGTGGACCCGGACCGGCGGAGCTTCGCGCCGGAGCCCGAGCAGCGGGCGGCCCTGCAGCGCTACGCCCGGGACTGGCTGCCCGGGGTCGACGCCGACTCCCTCACCGACATCAGCTGCACCTACACGACCACCGTGGATGAAGACTTTGTCCTGGACCGGATCGGGCCGGTTGTCATCGGCGCCGGCTTCTCCGGGCACGGCTTCAAGTTCACGCCGGTCGTGGGCAGGATCCTGGCCGACCTCGCGACCGGCGACGGCGGAGCGCCGGCCATCTTCTCGGCCTCCCGCCCCGGGGTCCACTGACTCCGTCGGAGCAACGGGTAGGCTGGGGCCGGTCTTAAGCGCCCGCGGAACCCGGGGCGCCAGCATGAGGTGGGGGAAAATTGCTCAGCACGCGGTCAGGCAGCATCCAGTCCAGCGATAACCAGTCCAGCGGCGCCCAAGGAATGGGTGCCCGCAGCCCGAGGATCGGTGCGGTCGACTGGATCGTGCGCGGGGCGGCGGGCCTGCTGCTGGTGGCGACGTCAGCGTGCTCCGGCCCGGGTGCTGTTCCCCCGGCCGCCGGAGCCGGCGTCCTCCCCGTCGTCACCGCTGCCCCCTCCACTGCGTCAGCCGGCACGGACAGCGCTCCGCTGGATCCGGACGCCACCCCCAGTGTCGAAGTTCCCAGTGTCGAAGTTGCCGGCGCCGATGTTGCGGCCGCCGCGACCCGGCAGCCGGCCTCGGCGGGCAAGGCCCTCGCGGTGCTGGCCACGCTGCCCGTCAAGGGCCGCGCCCCCAAGACGGGCTATTCCCGCGACCAGTTCGGCCCGGCCTGGTCCGACGTTGATCACAACGGCTGCGATACCCGCAATGACGTGCTCCGCCGCGACCTCACTTCCGTCGCGTTCCGGCCCGGGACGCGGGACTGCGTGGTGCTCTCCGGCGTCCTGGCCGACCCCTACACGGCCGTCGCCATCCGCTTCCTGCGCGGCAATGCCACCAGCACCGCCGTCCAGATCGACCACGTCGTGGCCCTCAGCGATGCCTGGCAGAAGGGCGCGCAGCAGCTGAGCCCGGCACGGCGGCTGGCCTTCGCCAACGATCCCCTGAACCTGCTGGCGGTGGACGGCCCGGCCAATCAGAGCAAGAGCGACGGCGACGCCGCCACCTGGCTGCCGCCGAACAAGTCCTACCGCTGCAACTACGTCGCCCGGCAGATTTCGGTGAAATCCAGCTATGGGCTCTGGGTGACCCAGGCCGAGCACGACGCCATGGCCCGGGTCCTGTCGAACTGCCCGGACGCCCCGGCCCCCGCCACCCAGCCGGCCGCCGCTCCAGCCCAAGCCGCGCCGGCACCCGCGCGCGCTCCTGCTGGGCATGATCCATCTGACGAACACCGTGGTGC